>JANMKO010000766.1:0-6044 GCA_031372085.1 Betaproteobacteria bacterium | reverse complement strand
CAACTGCTCACCCAGCTTCAACTGGAAGAAGAACCTGGACGACGCCACCATCGCCAAGTTCCAGCGTGAGCTGGGCGCCATGGGCTACAAGTTCCAGTTCATCACGCTGGCCGGCTTCCACAGCCTGAACTACGGCATGTTTGACCTGGCCTACGGCTATGCGCGCAACAACATGACGGCGTTTGTCGAGTTGCAGCAGAAAGAGTTTGCGGCGGCTGACCGGGGGTTTACCGCCGTCAAGCACCAGCGCGAGGTGGGCACCGGTTATTTTGATGCGGTCACCACCACCATCGAGGCCAAGGCATCAACCGGCGCGCTGAAGGGCTCAACCGAAGACGCGCAGTTTTTTGATGCCAAGCACGGCTGATCGGGTGGCTTGACCTGCCGCTGCGGCCCGCACCGGGCCGCAGCCGGCTGGATTGGCCCCGGCGGCGCTGCTCTACCCGAGCAGCGCCGCTTTTTTTGGCGCGCTGGGCAGCAGGCGGGTGGCGCGGCACGCACCGCGTGCGGCATGGCCTGCCCGGAGGGAATCGAACCCCCAACCCCCAGCTTAGAAGGCTGGTGCTCTATCCGGTTGAGCTACGGGCAGTTGGCAACCGGCTGATTCTAGAAGCCGGCCTGTGCGGCGCGCTGACAGGCGCTGCGCAGCCGCTGCCCAACGGTCTTGCAAATGTATTTTTTTGCACTACTATAAAAATAATATCCAAAACTGGACTAAGCCATGCTTGTTGTCCGTGAGCCGTCGCCGGTCTTTGACCGCCAGTCGGTTGACCGCTTGTCGGCCGCCGGCCTGCGGGCGTTTGCCCGCATGGCCGGTTTGTGGCGCTTGTCGGTGGACGAGCAGCTGTGCCTGCTGGGCCAGCCGTCACGATCAACATTTTTTGCCTGGCGCAAGCATCCTGAGCGGGCCCGGCTGGGGCGTGACACGCTGGAGCGCCTGTCCAACCTGCTGGGCATTTACAAAAGCCTGCAAATCCTGTTGCCCGACGAGGCTGCTGCCGACGCCTGGCTGCGCCAGCCCAACCAGGCGCCGCAGTTTGGCGGCCAGTCGGCCTTGCAGCACATGCTGGCCGGCAACATGAGTGACATCCACGGGGTGCGGCGTTACCTGGACAGCGTGCGGGGTGGGGGCTGGTCTTGAGCGGTGCAGGCCCGGCGCCGGACGCGGGCCCTGCCGTCACCACCTGCCGCATCCACTGGGCGCCGGCCTGCCGCATCGTGCCCACCCGCTACCCCAGCGTGTATTTGTATGACCGCGTGGCCGGTGCCGATGATTTTGAGGCGCTCTACGCGCTGGAAGCGCTCAGCAATGACCGGCTGCGCCAAGAGGCCGGCCAGATCGAGCGGGTGGCGCTGGCGCAGCGCTTGTTTGGCCCGGGCAGCGGGCCGATCATGGCCGCGTTCACCCATGTCAACCCGGCGGGCAGCCGGTTTTCAGCCGGCAGCCACGGCGTGTTTTATGCCGCGCAAGACCGGGCCACGGCGCTGGCCGAGACGCGCCACCACCATGCCCGCTTCCTGGCCGCCACCGCCCAGCCGCCGATGCACCTGCCGATGCGGCTGTACCAGGTGCAGGTGAATGCCGCGCTGCACGATCTGCGGCCGGCCGGCGCGGTGCCCGATGCCGCCCTCCACCGCGATGACTACAGCGCCGCCCGGGCGCTGGGCGCCACGCTGCTGGCGGCCGGCTCAGCCGGCGTGGTGTACCGCAGCGTGCGCTGGCCGGGCGGGCAGAACGTCGGCCTGTTCACCCCGCTGGCGGCCAGCCAGTGCCTGCATGCCGCCCACCTGCTCTACATCTGGGACGGCCAGGCCTTTGCCGATGTCTACGAGCAGCTGGCATGAGCCGCAGCCCGCGTCCTGCGGCCCGTTTGCCCCGTTTACCCCGTTTGCCCGCCCGATTTGAGCGCCTGGACGCACTGCGCGGCGCGGCCATCGTCTGGATGGTGGTGTTTCACTTCAGCTTCGATCTCAACCACCTCGGCTGGCTCAAGCCACCGCAAGATTTTTACCGCGATGGGCTCTGGACGGGCCAGCGCAGCGTGATCGTCAGCCTGTTTTTGCTGTGCGCCGGCCTGGGCCAGGCGCTGGCACAGCAGGCGGGCGTGGGCTGGCCGCGCTTCTGGCGGCGCTGGGCCCAGGTGGTGGCCAGCGCGGTGCTGGTGTCGGCCGGGTCGGCGCTGATGTTCCCGGCCAGCTGGATCAGCTTTGGCGTGCTGCACGGCATGGCGTTGATGCTGGTGCTGGCCCGGCTCGCTGCGCCGCTGGGCGCAGCGCTGTGGCCGCTGGGCGGCGTGTTGCTGGCCCTGCCGCACGCGGTGCAGCATGCGGTGTTTGACCACCGCTGGTCCAACTGGGTCGGCCTGGTGACGCACAAGCCGGTCACCGAAGACTTTGTGCCCGTGCTGCCCTGGCTGGGCGTGATGCTGTGGGGCCTGGCCGCCGGCCAGTGGCTGCTGGCGCATCGGCCCGGTTTGCTGGCGGGGGCCGTGCCTGCGCGCCTGGCGCCGCTGGCCGCGCTGGGCCGCTGGCCGCTCACTGTGTACATGCTGCACCAGCCGCTGTTGATCGGTGCGCTCACCCTGGCCGCCACGCTGCGGGCCTGAGGCCGCTTGCCGATACCATCCCGCCATGAGCATCAAGACCTTGTTCGGCTTCCACGCCGTGACGGTGCGGTTGAAGACCGCACCCCAGTCCATCACCGAGATTCATGTCGATGCCAGCCGGCGCGACGCCCGCATGCGGCAATTTGTCGAGCGCGCGCAGGCCGCGGGCGCCAAGTTGATTGACAGCGATGACGACCACTTGATCCGGCTGGCCGGCAGCCCGCGCCACCAGGGCGTGGTGGCGCGTGTCAGCGCGCTGCCGCAGCTGCATTCAATCGACGACGTGCTGGACGCGGTCGGCGGCCCGCCGCTGGTGCTGGTGCTGGACGGCGTGACCGATCCGCACAACCTGGGCGCCTGTCTGCGGGTGGCCGACGGCGCTGGCGCGCATGCGGTGATGGCGCCCAAAGACCATGCGGTGGGCCTCAACGCCACCGTGGCCAAAGTGGCCAGCGGCGCGGCCGAGACCGTGCCCTGCCTGATGGTCACCAACCTGGCGCGCAGTTTGAATGAGCTGAAAGAGCGCGACATCCAGGTCATCGGCACGGCCGAGGACGCCGCGCTGACGATCCACGACATCGACTTGACCGGCCCGCTGGCGCTGGTGCTGGGCGCCGAGGGCGGTGGCCTGCGCGCGCTCACCCGCAAGACCTGCGATGTGCTGGTGCGCATCCCGATGGCCGGCGCGGTGGAAAGCCTCAACGTCTCGGTGGCCGCCGGTGTCTGCCTGTATGAGGCACTGCGCCAGCGCCGGGCCGCCCGCCTGCCCGGCGCAATTTGAAAGCCCACCATGCCCGTGATCACCTTGTCCCACCCGCTGGTGCGCCACAAGATCGGCCTGCTGCGCGAAGACCAGATATCGACAAAGAAATTTCGTGAGCTGACGCATGAGCTGGCGCGGCTGCTGGCCTACGAGGCCACGGCCGATTTTCCGCTGGAGAAAACCACCATCAGCTGCTGGAGCGGGCCGGTGGAGATCGACCAGATCGCCGGCCGCAAGGTGACCATCGTGCCCATCCTGCGCGCCGGCCTGGGCATGCTGGAAGGTGTGCTGGACATGGTGCCCAATGCCAAGATCAGCGTGGTCGGCCTGGCGCGTGACCATGAGACCTTGCAGCCGGTGCATTACTTCGAGAAGTTTGTCGGCCACCTGAGCGAGCGCACGGCCATCATCGTCGACCCGATGCTGGCCACCGCCGGCTCGATGATTGCCACCATCGACTTGCTCAAGGCGCGCGGTTGCCACGATATTCGGGCGCTGGTGCTGGTGGCCGCACCCGAGGGCATCGCCGCGCTCGCCAAAGCCCACCCCGACGTGCGTTGCTGGGCAGCGGCAGTGGACAGCCACCTGAACGAGATCGGCTACATCATCCCGGGCCTGGGCGATGCGGGCGACAAGATCTTCGGCACCAAGGACGACGACACGCGGTGAACGGCGACCCGGCCGGGCCAGCTGTGCACAACCACCACCGCCAGGACAGCCACCCACACAGCGGCCAACACAGCGGCCAACACAGCGGCCAAGACCGTCGCCAGGACCGCCGCAGCCTGATCGCGCTGTTTGCCGCCACCTTTGCCGAGCTGACGGGGCTGTTCTTGTTCGGCCCGCTGATGCTGTTCACGCTCAAAGCCCAGGGCCTGGGCACGGCCGCACTGGGCGCGTTCAGTGCCTTGCAGTGGGCCGGGCTGCTGGCGGCCACGCCGTTTGCATCCAGCTGGATGCACCGGCTGGGCCCACGCCGCGCCCTGCTGGCCAGCGGCGCCGTGCCGTTGCTGGCGCTGCTGGGCATGGCCGGCACCAGCAGCCTGCTGCTGTGGGCGCTGCTGTATTTTGTCGCGGGCATGGCGTCGGCCCTGCGCTGGATATTGGCTGAATCCACCGTGGCCGCGCTGGCGCCGCCGCACCGGCGGGGCCGGGTGATGGGCTTGTTTGCCATGATGATCGGCGTCACCTTCATGGCCGGGCCAGGGCTGTTGTCACTGCTGCTGGCCGCCGGCTGGGCCACGGCCGATGTAGCCTGGGTGGCGGTGGCGCTGGTGGCGCTGGGCCTGCTGTTGCTGCTGCCGGTGCGCCCGCCGGCAGCAGCCGAGACGGCAACACCGGCCGCCCGCACCGGCTGGCGCGGCACCTGGGGCGCACTGCGCGCCGCGCCGCTGGTGATGTTGACGGGCTTTGTGGGCGGGTTTTTTGAGTCCGGCCTGGCCAGCACGCTGCCGCTGATCGGCCTGGGGCTGGGCTTTTCGGCCGCGCTGTCGGCGCTGCTGGTCTCAGCCAGCGGGCTGGGCAGCACCTTGCTGGCGCCGCTGGCCGGTGAGCTGGCCGACCGCTGGCCCACGCACCGGGTGCGCCGTGGCTGCGCTGCGGCCTGTCTGGGCGCCACGCTGGCGCTGCCGCTGGCGCCGCACGGGGCCGCGCTGCCCTGGGCCATCGCCTTTGTCTGGGGCGGCGCCGGGGCGGCGCTGTACACCGTGTCGATGGTCGATATCGGCCAGCGCCAGCAGGGTGTGGCGCTGGTCAACAGCACGGCGGTGCTGGTGATGGCCTACACCGCAGGCGGCTTGCTGGCGCCGGCTGCCGGCGGGCTGATGCTGCAATGGGCGCCGGTGCTGGGCTTTCCGGCGCTGCTGGTGGCGGTGGCCACGCTCGGGCTGTGGCCGGCGGGGCGGGCGCCGGCCGCGCCGCAGTCGCTACCATCGCGGCGGTTTTAAACATCCTCAAGCAGGGAGCGACAGCATGGCCATGGACGTGGTGGACTACGAGATCAAGGGCTCGGAGATGCAGTTTGTCGAGGTCGAGCTCGACCCTGGCGAGGCCGCGGTGGGTGAGGCCGGCAGCCTGTTCTACATGGACGCCGGCATCGCCATGGACACCGTGTTTGGCGACGGCGCCAGCAGCAGCGGCGGCTTTTTTGGCAAGCTGCTGGGCGCCGGCAAGCGGCTGGTGACGGGTGAGTCGCTGTTCACCACCGTCTACACCAACCAGGCGGCGCAAAAACAGCGGGTGGCGTTTGCCGCACCCTACCCGGGCAAGATCTTGCCGATGGATTTGCGCCAGTTGGGCGGCCTGCTGATCTGCCAGAAGGATGCGTTTCTGTGCGCCGCGCGCGGGGTCTCACTGGGCATCCATTTCCAGCAGAGGCTGTCGGTGGGGTTCTTCGGCGGTGAAGGCTTCATCATGCAAAAGCTCGAAGGCGATGGCCTGGCCTTTGTGCATGCCGGCGGCAGCATCGTGCGGCGTGAGCTGCAACCGGGCCAGACCTTGATGGTCGATACCGGCTGCCTGGTGGCCTACACGCCCAGCGTCAGCTTCGAGATCCAGTACGTCGGCAAGATCAAGACGGCGATGTTTGGCGGCGAGGGGCTGTTTTTGGCCAAACTCACCGGCCCGGGCACGGTGTGGCTGCAAAGCCTGCCGTTCTCGCGCCTGGCCAGCCGGGT
>JANMKO010000795.1:0-1921 GCA_031372085.1 Betaproteobacteria bacterium | reverse complement strand
AACCGCCAACGCTGGCTCGACAAGCTGCGCAACGGCCTGCGCAAGACCGGCAGCAGCATTGCCCAGGTGTTTACCGGCACGCAGATCGACGACGCGCTGTATGACGAGCTGGAAGCCGCGCTGCTGATGGCCGACGCCGGTGTGCGCGCCACTGAGTTTTTGCTGCAAGACTTGAAGCGCCGGGTCAAAGAGGCCAAAGCAACCGACCCGGCGCAGGTCAAGGCCCTGCTGGCCGATGCGCTGGCCGAGTTGCTGGCGCCGCTGGAAAAACCGCTGGAGGTGGGCCGGTTTGCGCCCACCGTGATGATGGTGGTGGGCGTCAATGGCGCGGGCAAGACCACCAGCATCGGCAAGCTCACCCGCCACCTGGCCGAGGCCCAGCAAACCGTGCTGCTGGCGGCAGCCGACACCTTTCGCGCCGCCGCGCGCGAGCAGCTGGCGGTGTGGGCCGACCGAAACCGGGTCGAGATCGTCAGCCAGGAGGGCGCCGATCCGGCGGCGGTGGCGTTTGATGCGGTCACCGCCGGCAAGGCGCGGCGCCGCGATGTGGTGATTGCCGACACCGCCGGCCGGCTGCCGACGCAGATTCACCTGATGGACGAGCTGCGCAAGATCCAGCGCGTGATCGGCAAGGCCGACGCCGGTGCGCCGCACGAGGTGCTGCTGGTGGTGGACGGCAATACCGGGCAGAACGCGCTGAGCCAGGTCAAATCATTTGACGACGCGCTGGGCCTCACCGGGTTGATCGTCACCAAGCTGGACGGCACGGCCAAGGGCGGCGTGCTGGCGGCGATTGCGCGCGAGCGGCCGGTGCCGGTCTACTTCATCGGCGTGGGCGAGAAGCTGGAAGACCTGCAAACCTTCAGCGCCCGGGAGTTTGCGCAGGCGCTGCTGGCTTGATCGCCTGACCGCCTGACCGCCTGACCGCCTGTTCGGCGGATCGGCAGAGCGGCAGATTGGAAGTTCGGCAGATCGGCAGAGCGGCAGATCGGCGGATCGGCGGATCGCCCGTTGTCCGGCGGCTCAATCGCAGGCAAAAAACGTCACGTAGCCGGCCACGCTGGCCAGGCCGGCGCGCTGCAAACGCGGCGCCACCAGGTTGCGCTGGTGCACCGGTGAGGCCCACCAGGCGGCCACCAGCGCCTCGGGCCGGCGCTGGCCAATGGGCAGGTTTGCCAGGTTCTCCACGCAGGTCTGGCCGCTGCTGCGCAAAAACCGCTGCGCAAAACCGTCGTGGTTGAGCCGGCCGCTGGCCGCCATCGCCTGGCTGTGCTCGGCGGCAATGGCATCCAGGTGGGCGGCGGCTTGCAGCGCCGGCAGGCCCAGCGGTGCCCGCCGGGCATTGACCAGTGCCAACACCTGTGTGGCAAAAGTTGCCGGCCACTCTTCTGCCGCAGCCGCAGCCGCAGCCGCAGCCGCAGCCGCAGCCGCAGCCGCAGCCGCAGCCGGGGCCGCAGCCTGGGCCGCAGCCGAGGCAGTAGCCGCAGCCGCAGCCGGGGCCGCAGCGCGGGGCAGGGCCATCAGCAAACCGATGACGGCCCACCCGGCCAGGCGACGAGGGCAGCGCATGCCCGATCTTCGCCCGGGGCGCGGGCCAGCTGGCGGCCGGGCACGTGATCGATTGCCTTTGCATTGGCCGGTGGCGGCCGATAACCGTCTGAGGCCCGGCATGGGCCGTCGCCGATTTGCCGCGCGCCGCCTGGCCGCCAGACAGTCTCCCGCCCCTTGTCACCCACCCACCACCCCCCCCGTCACCGTGCCTGCCCGTTGTGTGATGCGCCGGCGCTTCGGGTGCGTCGCCAGCCGGCAGATCGGGCGGCGCTAGCGGGCGGGTCGCGACGCTACCGCTGCCGGGCGGCGGGCTGTGCCTGGCAGGGGCTGTTGGCGGTCTCGCCGTTGCCGGCACGGCCCCCGCCGGCCG
>JANMKO010000775.1:0-1761 GCA_031372085.1 Betaproteobacteria bacterium | reverse complement strand
GGTGATCCGCTACAACCTGATCGCCACACTGGAAGAAATGCTGCCGATGCGGGTGGTCGGGTTTGCCGAAGACGAACACGCCGCCGAGCGCTGGATGGCGTCGTCGGGCACCGAGTGCGATCTGTTGATCATCGACATCTTCTTGAAGGCCGGCACCGGCCTGCAGGTCTTGCAGCAAGCCGGTGTGCTGTGCCCGGCGGCCCGGCGCGTGGTGTTGACCAACTACGCCACGCCCGCCATGCGCCGGCGGTGCCTGCAACTGGGCGCCCACCGGGTGTTTGACAAATCGTCTGAGCTGGACGAATTGCTGCACTACTGCGCCGGTCTGGCGCCCCCCCGGCCCAGCTGACGGCCGGCCCCGCCGCGCGCCCGCCGATGTTCAGCACCCTCACCCGATGGACCCACCGTCTCGGCCGCAGTGCGCTGGCGCTGCCGCTGGCCGTGCTGCTGGCCGGGCTCATCATCGTGGTCAGCGAGATGGCTTTCAACGGCGCTGACGATCAGCTGGCGCGGCTGGTGCTGATGGGCAGGGTGCGGCTGCAGATCACGTTGCTGCTGCAACGCATCACGGACGCTGAATCCGGCCAGCGCGGCTACCTGCTCACCAGCGGCAATGACTACCTGGCGCCCTACCGCGACGCCAACCTGGATGCCCAGCGCGCCATCGGCGATTTGCAGGGGCTGTACCGCCAGTTGGGCGACAGTGCCAGCCAGTCTGCGCTGCACACACTGGCCCAAGACGTGCAGACCAAGCTCAGTGAGCTCAATGCGGTGCTGATGATGCATGACGCCGGCCGCACCACGGCAGCGGTGGACCTGATGCGCAGCGGCATTGGCCGAGAGCGCATGGAGTCGATCCGCAACCAGGCCAATGCGCTGCTGGACGCCGAGAACCAGCGCATCGTCAACGGCCTGGCCGAGGTGTTCAGCACGCTGCGGCAGGGCCGTGCCGGCGTGGCGGTGTTGACGCTGCTGGGCCTGCTGATGCTGGTGCTGTTCTTGCGACAGGGCCGCCAGATGGACCGCCAGCGCGCGCTGCAGCAAGCCCGGGTGCTGGCCGAGCGCGACCGGCTGGAGGCCGAGGTGCGGGCCCGCACGCATGAGCTGATCGAGCTGGCGCGCCACCTCGAGACCACCCGCGAAGACGAGCGCGCCCGCCTGGCGCGCGACCTGCACGACGAGCTGGGCGCCCTGCTCACCGCCGCCAAGCTGGATTTGGCCCGCATGCGGCCCAAGCTTCAGCAAGACCTGCCCGAGCTGCTGCCGCGCATCGGCCACCTGGTGGAGACGCTGAACAGCGGCATCGCGCTGAAGCGCCGCATCATCGAAGACCTGCGCCCGTCGTCGCTGGACAACCTGGGCCTGTTGCCGGCACTCGAGGTGCTGTGCGCCGACTTTGCCGACCGGCTGGGCGTGCCGGTGATCACCCAGCTTGAGCCCGTGCGGCTGACCGCCAGCGCCGACCTCACCGTGTTCCGCCTGGTGCAGGAATCGCTGAACAACATCGCCAAATACGCCAACGCAACCGAGGTGCAGGTGTGCCTGCAAGACCGCGGCGCCACCGCCAGCATCACGGTGCGCGACAACGGCCTCGGGTTCGATACCGCCCTGCCCGGCCTGGCCCGGCATGGCCTGGTCGGCATGCGCTACCGGGTGGAGGCCGAGCAGGGCCAGTTCAGCCTGCAATCGGCGCCCGGCCAGGGCACGGCGCTGGGCGCGCGCCTGCCACAGCAGGCACCGCCCGGGCCCGACAGCGCCCGG
>JANMKO010000755.1:0-3827 GCA_031372085.1 Betaproteobacteria bacterium | reverse complement strand
GACCGCCAGATCAACCTGGTCAGCCGTGCCGGCCACCTCATTGGTATCAACCGCCACATCTTTGAAGTAGCCCAGCCGGTCTACCCGCTCACGCGACAGCTTGATGCGCTCACCGTCGTACCAGCTGGACTCCAACTGGCGAAACTCACGCCGCACCACCTCATCGCGGGTGCGGGTATTGCCGGCCACGTCGATGCGCCGCACATACACCCGGCGCTGCGGCTCGGCCGCCAGCACCAGCGCCACCTGGCCGTTGGCGCGGTCGATCTCGGTGCGGGCTTCGACCCTCGCAAACGCATAACCGAAGGTGCCAAAACGGTCGGTAAAGGCCTTGGTGGTGCCGGTGACGGCAGCGGCGCGGTAGGGCTCACCGGCGCGGATGCCGATCAACTGCTTGAACTCGTCCTCTTTGCCCAGGTAGTCACCGGCCAGCCGCACGGCGGTGACGGTGTAAGGCTGGCCTTCTTTGACGGTGAGTGTGATCGAGATGTCTTGCTTGTCAGGAGAGATCGTGACTTGCGCGGTCTCGATGTTGAACTCCAGATAACCCCGGTTCAGGTAGTAAGCCCGGATGGTGTCGAGATCGGCATTCAACTTCGACCGCGAGTAGCGGTCATTCTTGGTGTACCAGGTGAGCCAGCCGCTGGTGGTCAAGTCCATCAGGCCGGTGAGCGTGCCCTCAGAGAACACCTGGGCGCCGACGATGCGGATCTCGCGGATGCGCGCCGCGTCGCCCTCGGTCATCGCAAAACTGACGTTGACCCGGTTGCGCTCAGTGGGCGTGATGGTGGTCACCACCTCGGCGCCGTACAGGCTGCGTGACAGGTACTGGCGCTTGATCTCTTGCTCCGCCCGGTCGATCAGCGCCCGGTCAAACGGCAGGCCCTCGCCGATGCCGGCATCTTTCAGCGATTTGAGCAGCGTGTCTTTGTCAAACTCTTTGAGGCCGACAAAGCTGACGGTTTCGATCACCGGCCGCTCTTCAACCACCACCACCGCGATGCGGCCATCGATCTCGATGCGCACATCCTTGAACAGGCCGGTGGCAAACAGCGCACGCAGCGCGGCGGCGGCTTTCTCGTCGGAATAGCTGTCGCCCACGCGGAACGGCAGCGCGGCAAACACCGTGCCGGGGTCGGTGCGCTGCAGGCCCTCAACCCGGATGTCTTGCAGCACAAAGGGCTCAATGGCGCGGGCGGCCGGTGCGGCCAAAGCACCCAACAGGGCAACAACGGCCACGGCGGCCGTGCGGGGACGGAAAAGACAATCTGTGGGGAGAGGCAGCATCAGGGAGTTCAGTGCAGGCCCAGCAAGCGGGCGACATCGTTGAAGAGGGCCACCGACATCATCAGCAGCAAGACTGCGATGCCACCGCGCTGCAAGCGCTCAAGCCATCGATCAGAGACCGGGCGGCCGGTCAAACCCTCAAAAAGATAATACATCAGGTGTCCACCGTCGAGCATGGGCAGCGGCAGCAGGTTCAGCACCCCCAGGCTGACGCTGACCAGCGCCAGAAACCCGAGGTAATACGCCAGCCCTTGCTGCACCGATTGGCCGGCCACATCGGCAATCGTCAGAGGGCCGCTCAAGTTCTTCAACGACGCCTGGCCGATCAGCATGCGGCCCATCATGCGCACCGTCAGCGCCGACACCTCCCAGGTGCGGGCAAAGCCTTGCGACAGCCCTTCCAGCGGGCCGAGCTGCACCTTGACCATCGCCGGGGGCGTGCCGATGAAGGCATCGACCCGGCCCACCGATCGGTCACCATCGCGCACCACGCGGGGGGTGATGGCGATGTCCAGCAGTTGGCCACCGCGCTGCACCTGCCAGACCATCGGCTGGGCGGTGGCGTCCTGCGAAGCCGTGCTTTGCGCGGCAGCGCCATTCGCGTTGCTCTGCACCGCGCTGCGGATGCGCTCGCGCAGCGCCTGGGCGTCGGCCACCGGCTGGCCGTCCACCCGCAGCACGCGGTCAGCGCTGCGCAGGCCGGCGGCTGCGGCCGGGCCACCGGCCTTGACCTCCCCCAGCACCGGCTCACCAAACGCCGCGCCCAGGCCGATGCGCTTCATCAGTGCGGCGTCCATCTCCTGCGCGCCCAGCTCGTCCAGGCCCAGCCGCACCTGGCGGTTGGCGCGGCCGTTGGCGTCGCTGAGCTGCAACTGCATCGGCGCACCGTCGATCAAGTGCTGGGTGAGCTGCCAGCGCAGGTCACTGAGCGATCTCACGTCCACCCACTGGCCGTCGCGGTCTTGCCAGGCCGTCACCAGATCGCCCGAGCGCATGCCCGCCCGCTCAGCCAGGCTGCCGGCGGTGGGCGCGCCCAGCAGCGCCCGGGGCTCGTCCACCCCGATCCAGTGCGACGCGGCATACAGCAGCACCGCCAGCAGCAGGTTGGCCAGCGGCCCGGCGGCCACCACGGCGGTGCGCTGCCACAGCGATTTGCGGTTGAAGGCCTGGCCCAATTCGGCCGGCGCCACCGGGCCCTCACGCTCATCGAGCATGCGCACATAGCCGCCCAGCGGCAGGGCCGACAGCACAAACTCGGTGTGCTGCGGTGATTTTTGATGGCGCCAGATGACCCGGCCAAAGCCGATGGAAAAGCGCAGCACCTTGACCCCGCAGGCCACCGCCACCCGGTAGTGGCCGTACTCATGCACGACGATCAGCACCGCCAGGGTCAACAAAAAAGCCAGTACGGTGGTGATCATTGGGCGATCTCGCGGGTGAGTGCGTCAGCCCGCAACCGGGCCCGCGCATCCAGCGCCAGCAGGTCGTCGAGCGAGGCCGCATCGGCCGGGCTGGGCGACAGCGCCGCCACGGTGTCGGCATTGATGCGGTGGATGTCGGTAAAGCGCAGGCGGCCGGCCAAGAAGGCCGCCACCGCCACCTCATTGGCGGCATTGAGCACTGCTGTGCAGCCCTCGGGGCCACGCAGCGCGTCGTAGGCCAGGCCCAGGCCTGGGAAGCGCTGGTGATCCGCCGGCTCAAAGGTGAGCGCCTTGAGCGCCAAAAAATCCAGCGCCTCGGCGCCGGACGCTGCCCGCCCGGGCCAGGCCAGGCCCACGCTGATCGGCACCTTCATGTCGGGCGTGCCCATTTGGGCCAGCACGCTGTTGTCACGGCACACCACCATCGAGTGGATGATGCTTTGCGGGTGCAGCACGACGCGGATCTGCTCGGGCGCCAGATCAAACAGCCAGCGTGCCTCGATCACCTCCAGCGCCTTGTTCATCATCGTGGCTGAATCGACCGATATCTTGCGGCCCATCGCCCAGATGGGATGAGCACAGGCTTCGTCGGGCGTGACGCTGTGCAGGGTGGCCGCATCCCGCAGGCGAAACGGCCCGCCCGACGCGGTGAGCACGATGTGGTCGATGCGCTGGGCCCAGGCGCTGCGTTCTTCGGGCAGGCACTGAAAGATGGCCGAATGCTCGCTGTCGATCGGCAGCAGCAGCGCACCGCCCTGCTGCACTGCGGCCATGAACAGCCGGCCACCCACCACCAGCGCCTCTTTGTTGGCCAGCATCAGCCGCGTGCCGGCGCGCGCCGCCGCAATGCAGGGGGCCAGGCCAGCGGCGCCGACGATGGCAGCCATCACGCTGTGCACCGCCAGATGCGCCGCCACATCGCACAGCGCCTGCGCGCCGTGCAGTACCTCGGTGCGGGGGCTGGTGGCCGCCAGATCGGACGCCAGCACGGCCGCCTGGGCGGCAGTGGCCACCACCGCCACGGCGGGCTGCCAGCGCTGGCACAGCGCGGCCAGATCGGCCATGCGGTGCTGGGCGGTGAGGGCAAACACCTGGTAGCGATCCGGGTGCAGCGCGATC
>JANMKO010000731.1:0-3567 GCA_031372085.1 Betaproteobacteria bacterium | reverse complement strand
CTCACCCAGGATCAACTCCATCAGGTTGAAGTAGTGGCAGCACTTCTCCACCAGCGTGCCGCCGGTGTTGGCGCTGAACCGGTTCCAGTCGCCCACCTTGGGGTAGAACGGCTCGCGGTGCTCACGGATGGCCACCTGGTGCAGCACGCCCACCTCACCGGCATGGGCCAGGCGGATCATCTCGGCCACCGGCGGCATGTAGCGGTACTCTTGCGCCACCCAGGTGATGGCGCGGCGGCCCCGGGCGCGGGCCAGCAAGTCCAGGCCGTCGGCAATGGTGGTGACCAGCGGCTTTTCAACCAGGATCGGCAGGTCGGTGGCCAGCGCGTCGCGCAGCACCGCCGCGTGGCTGTGGTTGGGGCTGGCGATCACCAGCGCGTCACACAGGCCGCTTTGCAGCAGACCGCCGTGATGGTCAAACAGCACCGGTTGCCAGCCATCGACCAGCGCCGCCGCAGCGTCGCGGCTGGGGCGGTGCGGGTCGGCAAGCGCCGTCACCTCGGCGCCGCCCATGGCATGCAGGTTCAGGATGTGCTCACGGCCCATGCTGCCGCAGCCGATCAGGCCGTAGCGGATTTTTTGTTTCATCGCTTTTTCTGGCCGGCTCAAACCGGCTGTTTGACCACAAACACCGACTGCAAGCCCCGCGCTGCCCAGCTACCGCCGCCCACCGCTGCGCCCATCAGCCAGAACAGCATCCCGGGCCCCAGCGCCGTGCCGGCCAGGCCGAAGGCCAGCGGCATCATGCTGCTGGAGAAGTTGATCGCCATCGAGCGAAAGGCAATCGCCTCGCCATGCCGGTGGGCCGGTGTGAGGTGGTGCAAGGTGCTCATGATCATCGGCTGCACGGCGCCCAGGGTCAGCCCCAGCAGCAGCGCGCAGCTGCCCATCAGCCACGGCGTGGCGGCAAACGGGTAGAGGCTGAACACCAGGCCCGTCAACAACATCGCCACGCGCAGCACCGTCACCTCGCGCAGCCGGTGCGCCAGCAGCGGGATGACAAAGCGCACCGCCGTCACCGCCGCCGTGAAGGTGCCCAGCACCAGCCCGATGGTGGACGCGCTGTAGCCGCGCGCATGGCCCAGCACGGGCACGGCAAAGCTGTGCACGTCCCAGCTGGCCGACAGCAGCCAGTTGACAAACAGCAGGCGCCGCATGCCGGGCGTGGCCAGCAAATCCCAGCGGCTGCGGCCCGGCTCGCGTGCGGCGGCGGCGGGCGGCCGGGCCAGCACCGGCACCCGGCGCGCCACCGCCAGTGACAGCAGCGGCATGGCCATCAGCAGGGCGTAGGCGCTGGCATAGCCCGCCGCGTCGATCATGAAGCCGGCCGTCACGGGGCCCACCACATTGGCCAGCGACGGCGCCATGCCCAGCCAGCTGAACACCCGCAGCCGCTCGGTGGACGTGCTGACCATCAGGCCGGCGCTGCGCTGGATGGCGATCAAGCCCAGGTTGGTGCCCACCCCCGAGGCCGCCGCGCCCACGCAGTTGAGGCCAAACTGCCAGCCGCCGGGCAGCCAGCAGGCGGCCAACGCGCAGGCCGCACCGGCCATCGTGAAGGCCACGGCCACCCGCACCGGCCGGTGGTAGCCGTGGCGGTCGGCCATGCGGCCGGCGCCCATCGCGGTGAGCACCGGCAGCGCGGCAAACAGCGCCAGCAGCACCCCCACCGCCCAGGCGCTGTAGCCCGCTTGCAGCGCTTGCAGCGGTGCGGCCAAACGCTGGCCGGCCATCGCGCCGTGCAAGGCGATCTGGCCGACGATCAGCAGCGGCAGCATGCCGGCTGGGCGCTGCGGGTGCTGCGGACCGGGGGCTGGCACGCCAGCGGCGTCAGCAGGCCGGGCAAGGTCGGGCGGCTCGGCCATCAGGGCTCAGAGGCTCAGAGGAATTCGAGTGTGACCGAGCAGCGCGCCAGAAGGTGTCCGATCTAGGCGCAAAGCACAGCCAGAGCCTGGGCTATGGCAACGACGAGCGGGCGCCTTTTGGCGTGATGAGCGGGCATGGTCGAAAAACTATCAGCCTCTCAGGCCGGCAGGCGGTCGGCAGCCGGTGGCAGGCTGTCGTCGGCCACCGGCGCGCTGTCGGCCGCGCCGGCGCCGTCGTCGCCGTCGTCTACCGCCAGCCCGGGCAGCCACGGCTGCGCCCGGTGGTCGGGCAGCGACTCCACATCGCGCAACGTGCGCACCATCGCCCGGGTGCGCACACCGGCCTGGTCGATGGTGTTGCTGGCCTCGTCGAGCTTTTTTTTGGTGCGGGCCAGCACATCGCCAAACTTGCCGAACTCGGTCTTGACGGCGCCCAGCACCTGCCAGACCTCGGTGCTGCGCTGCTCCAGTGCCAGGGTGCGAAAGCCCATCTGCAGGCTGGTGAGCGTGGCCAGCAAGGTGGTGGGCCCGGCCAGCGTGACGCGGTGTTCGCGCTGCAGCGCCTCGACCAGGCCGGGCCGGCGCAGCGCCTCGGCGTACAGGCTTTCAGTGGGCACGAACAGGATGCCGAAATCGGTGGTGTGCGGCGCGGCGATGTATTTGTCGCGGATGCTGCGGGCTTCGAGCTTGAGCCGGGCCTCCAGCGCCTTGGCCGCCAACTCAACCGCCGGGGCGTCGGCGCGGTCTTGCGCGTCCAGCATGCGCTCGTAGTCGTCACGCGGAAACTTGGCGTCGATCGGCAACCACAGCGGCGCGCCGCCCGAGCCCGCTCCCGCGCCGTGCCGCCCCGGCAGGCGGATCGCAAACTCCACCCGGGCGCCGCTGCCGGGCACGGTTTCCACGTTGGCGGCGTACTGCTCGGGCGTGAACACCTGCTCCAGCAGGCCGGCCAGCTGCACCTCACCGTAGATGCCGCGTGATTTGACGTTGGTCAGCACCCGGTTCAGTGAGCCCACATCGCGCGCCAGGCCCTGCATCTCACCCAGGCCCTGGTGCACCTGCTCCAGCCGGTCGGCCACCTGCTTGAAGCTCTCGCCCAGGCGCTGCTCCAGCGTGGCGTGCAGTTTTTCGTCCACGGTGGCGCGCATCTGCTCCAGCTTGGCCTCGTTGCCCTGCTGCAGCGCGGTCAGCCGGCCGTCCACCGTCTGGCGCACCTCGGCCAGCCGGCGCTCGTTGGCGTCGCTCAGCGCCTTCAACTGCTCGGCCAGCGTGCTGCCAAAGCGCTGCAGTGCGTCCGCACTGCTGTCGGCCTGGCGCCGCAGTGCGCCGTCTTGCGCCTCGCGGGCGGCCTGGCTTTGTTGCACGCCTTGCGCGGCAGCCTGCTGCAGCGATTGCGCCACCTGCTGCTGCAGCGCCGCCAGCTGGGTGCGGAACGAGTCGATCTGCTCGTTCTGGGTGCGCGCCACGTCACCGCTTTGCGTCAGCAAGGTCTGCTGAAACAGGCTTAGCGCGCCAGCCAGCTCTTGCCGGCCGGTGCGTGCGCTGGATTGCAGCTCATCGCGCTGCTCACGCGCCAGGCGGTCGGCCTGCTCGCGCTGTGCGGTTGACTGCGCGGCCAGTGCCGCCACCTGCTGGCGCAACGGCTCGATGGCGGGGCCCAGATCGGGCCGCCGCAGCGCCAGCCAGACAAGCATCAACAGAT
>JANMKO010000721.1:0-3514 GCA_031372085.1 Betaproteobacteria bacterium | reverse complement strand
CCGGCCACCGTGCTGGCGCAGGCCGGCGTGCTGAACCTCTATTCAGCGCGCCACTACCAGACCGACGAGGCGCTGTACGCCAACTTCACCAAGGCCACCGGCATCAAGATCAACCGGCTCGACGGCAAGGAGGAGGAGTTGGTGGAGCGCATCCGCAACGAGGGCACGGCCAGCCCGGCCGACATCCTGATCACGGTGGACGCCTCAAGGCTGGAGGTGGCCGACAGCCTGGGCCTGTTCCAGCCGATCAACAGCAAGCTGCTGGAGGCGCGCATCCCGGCCGCGCTGCGCACGCCGAACTGGATCGCCTTTTCAACCCGGGCTCGGGTGATCGTCTACAACAAGGCGGCCGTCAAGCCCGAGCAGGTGCAGAGCTATGCCGACCTGGCCGGCCCGGCGCTGAAGGGCCAGGTCTGCATGCGCTCGGGCAGCCACCCGTACAACCTGTCGCTGGGCGCGGCGGTGATCACGCACGAGGGTGAGGCCAAGGCCGAGGCCTGGGCGCGTGGCCTGGTGGCCAACTTTGCCCGCTCACCCAAGGGCGGCGACACCGACCAGATCTTGTCGGTGGCGGCCGGTGAATGCGGTGTCACCGTGTCCAACACCTACTACCTGGTGCGCTTGCTGCGCAGCAGCAAGCCGGCCGACCAGCAGGCGATGGCCGCTGTGGGCGTGGTCTGGCCCAACCAGGCCACCTGGGGCACGCACATCAACATCTCGGGCGCTGGTGTGCTCAAGCACGCGCCCAACCGCGACGCCGCGCTGCGCTTCATGGACTACCTGGCCAGCGACGAGGCCCAGGCCTACTTTGCCAACGGCAACAACGAGTGGCCGGTGGTCAAGGGCAGTGTGGCGGCCAACCCGACGCTGGCCGCGCTGGGCACGTTCAGGCCCGACGCGCTGCCGATGGGTGATCTGGCCAAAAACAGCGTGCTGGCGCAGAAGGTGTTTGACCGGGCGGGGTGGAAATAAGGCGGGATGGGCGGGATGGGCGGAGTGGGCGGGGGTCAGGGCGATGGCGTGACGGCGCGCCACCCGCCCACCCGCCCTGCCCTTCACCTCACCAGCCCGATTTGACGTAAGCGTCTTTGACCGCGCCGCTAACCCGCGCCATCTGCTCTTTGGCCCGTCCCTCGGTCTCGAATGGCCCGGCCACCACCGCATAAAAACCCTCGCGCAAGTTGGGGTAGTCGCGGGTTTCGATCACCCGGGTGGCCAGGCCCACCGGCTCCAGCGCCTTTTGCTGGGCCAGTGCGTTGTCGCGCTCTTTGTACGAGCCCGCCACCACCAGCCAGGTGCGCGGCGGCGTGCCGTACCACAGCTCCATCTGGCGCGCCTTGACGCGCTCACCCGGCACCGGCACCAGCTTGACGGCCAGCTCGGCCAGGCCGTCCTGGCCCCGCATCCACTGCGCCGCCGCTTGCGCCTCGGGCGCGTCGTCAGGCCGGAAGTAGCGCAGCTCAGGCACTTTGGGCCCGGCCCGCACCCGCTCGATGCCGGGCGCCTTGATCTGCTGCTTGAGCGCCACCTGCTGCACCAGCGTGGCCGCCGCCTTCTGGTCGTCGCTCTGGATCTGGATGAAGACGGTGGCGCTGGTGGCCTCGGCGCGCAGCGCCTGGCCCAGGCTGGGGTCAAGCAGCTTGGCGCGCTCCAGCAGCTTGTTCTGCTCTTCGGATTCGCGGTTGTAGGTCACCCGCGCCGCCTCGGCCTTGGCCTTGGCGGCCAGCGCCACCTCACGCGATGCCTCGGCCGCGCTGGCCGCAGCGCGCGCCTGCTCGGCCGCCACGGTGGCCACCTCGCGTGAGTTCTCGGCATCGCGGCGGCGGTATTCACCCAGGCCGGCAAACACCACCGCCACCACCGCCAGGCTGCTGCTCAGCCAGGCCCGCTTGCGCATCTGCAGGGCATAGCCCTTTTGCAACTCGGCCTGGGTCTCGGCCTTGGTGCGGGCGGCCTGGTCTTGCTGGGCCTGCTGGGCCTGCACCGCCTCGAAGGCCTGCTCGGCCTCGCGGTCGGCCAGGCTCAAATCAAGAAAGGCGGTGGCGGCATCAAAACCCGGCGCATAGGCCGCCGCCCAGGCCGCATTGGGCCGGGCCCGGGCCCGCCAATCCAAGGCCAGCTGCAAATCGGGGTCGCGCCACAGCCCGGCGCTGCCGGCGGCTTGCAGCGCGGCAGTCTGGGCCACCCGCTTGTAGTGCTGGGCTGAGACCGCCTCTTCTTCGGTCCAGCGGCGCAGCCGCTCCCAGACCCGCATCAGGCTCTCATGCGAGATGTCGATCACCGTCTCGGGCAGCAGCGGATCACCGGCCGGCGGCATCAAGAATGATCGGCTGGGCTTGCGAAACACCGCCAGCACGGCCGCCACCGCGTCGGGGCTGGCTTCAGTGATGGCGCACAGCGTGTCGAAGCGGGTGGGCCGGCGCACGCCGCGTGGGTCCGCGGCGCGGTCGGTCAGGGCTTTGAAGATGCGCTCGGCCAGCGCCAGTGCAGCGGCGTCGGGCAGATCGGCCAGCGCGCGCTCGGCATGCCGGTCGAGCGCGTGGGCCATCGTGCCGATGGCCTCGTAATCGTGCAGCGCCAGGGCGCTGCCGGGCTCGTTGTCCAGCGCCCAGGCCGCCCAGGTGCGGTTCAGCGCGTGTTGCAGGATCGACAGTTGATCGGGGTTGTCACCCACATCGTTGACCAGTCGGGTCAGCAAGGTCGGGCTGATCAGCGCGCCGGCCACCGCCGCCGGGCCGGCAATGGCCGCCCGGCGCTCGTCGCGTGTCAAGCGCGGCACCAGGTACTGGCCGGCGTTGATGGCCTCGGCCAGGCCGTTGAACTGGGTGCAGTCGCCCAAAAAATCCGAGCGCATCGTCAGCACCACGTAGACGCCGGATTCGGGCGCCTGCACCGCTTCGAGCAGCAGGTTGACCAGGCCCACCGCGTCTTGCGCCACCCGGGCGTCGGCGGCGGCCAGCGCGCGGTAGCGGAACAGCTCTTCAAACTGATCGACCACCAGCAGCAGCCGGGTGGCGGCGGGCAGGCGGGCCATCTCGACCAGATCCACCAGGCCACGCTTGCTCAAGCGCAGGGTTGATTCCACCAGCGCGGCGCGCGGCACGGCCACCGCCGCTGCGCTGCCGACCGCTGCCTCGGGCGGCGCGTCGAACAGCACGCCGGGCTGGGCCAGGCAGCCGGCCAGCGCACTGATCGGGTCCGCCCCGGGACGGAAGCTGGCAATGCGCCAGCGTGATCCGGCCCCGCTCATCAGCCCGCGCTGCAGCGCCGGCCGCAACCCGCAGCTGACCAGCGACGATTTGCCGCAGCCCGAGCTGCCCACCACGGCCAGGAAGTGCGCAGCGGCCAGCCGGTCCACCATCGCATCGACCTGGCTCTCGCGGCCAAAAAACAAGTGCGCCTCATCCGCGCGGAAGGGCCGCAGCCCGGGGTAGGGGTTGGCGCTCACGGCGCGGCCTGCGTCACCGCTGGTGTGACGGGCTGCAGGCCGCGCTGCGGGTCGGGCGGCGGCACG
>JANMKO010000691.1:0-1832 GCA_031372085.1 Betaproteobacteria bacterium | reverse complement strand
TCGGGCCGCAGGCGCGACGGCGGCGTGGGATCACGCCGGTAGCGCTGGCCCTGGAACGGCTCGATCTCACCGTACGGCAGCCGGCCGGTGAGCCACTGGTACAGCGTGACGCCGAGCGCAAACAGGTCACTGCCGGCATCGGCGCCCTGGCCGGCCCACTGCTCGGGGTTCATGTAGCTGGGCGTGCCGGCATGCAGCTCACGCTGGGCCGGGCCCTCGCGACCGCTGAGTGCCACGCCCAGGTCGATGATGCGCCACTGGCCGTCGTCGCCGCGGTGCAGGTTGGCGGGCTTGATGTCGCGGTGCAGCACGCCGTGCCGGTGCAGCCGGCCCAGCGCCCGGGCCAGCTCGGCGGCGGCGGCCACCACCGCCGTCACGCTGGGCAAGGGCTGCTGGCGCGGGCCGCCGGCCATCAGCTGGTCCAGCGTCTTGCCGGCGTGCCAGTCGAAGACGGTGTACAGCGCGGTGGCCTGGGCGCCGCGCTCATGCACCCGCACAAACCCACGCTCGCCCCGGGCGGTGATGCGCTGGCCCAGCCAGGCCTCGTGGGCCAGCATGGCGCGCTCTTCTGCGTCGCTGGCGCGGCTGGGGTGCAAGGTTTTGACCGCCAGCAAGGCTTTGCTGGTGGCGGCGCGGGCCTGGTAGAGCAGGTGCACGCCCGTGTTGGCCACCAGCGCGGTGATGGTCAGGCCGTCCAGCACATCGCCCACTTTGAGCAGCGGCGGCGGCGCCAGCCGGCGGCCGTCGGCCAGCTCGTCATGCAACTGGCGGGCGTCCAGGCCGGTGATGCGCAGCACCAGCGCGGTGGCGTTGTCGGGGCTGCCTGCCGCCAGCGCTGCGGCCACCAGGCTGTCGCTGGCCTGCTGGGCGCTGCCGGCGCGCGCCAGGGTGGCCAGGCGGGTGTTTTTGAGCCGGCCGTGCACACCGTCGGTGGTGAGCACAAAGCAGTCACCGATGCGCACATCGCCCTGGGCAAAGTCGAGCCGCACCACGTCATCGAGGCCCATCGCCCGGGTCAGCCGGCTGCGCTGGTCGGGCTGGTCGAAGGCATGGTCGGTGCTGAGCTGCATCAGCTCGTCGTCGGCGTGGGCCGCCGTGCCGGTGGACGGCTCACCCGCCGCTGCTGCACCGGCCCGCAGCAGCCAGGCCCGGCTGTCGCCGACATGGGCCAGCGTCCAGGTCTGGCCCTGGATGGCCAGCGCGGTGAGCGTGGTGAGCGCCGCGCCGCCGGGCTGGCCCTGGCGGCGCCGGTTGTGGTCGGCCAGCCAGGCGTTCTGGGCGCCGATCAGGCGGTCAAACACCACCGTGGTCTCCCAAGTCTCGGGGGTGGCAAAAAAATCGCCCAGCAGGCCCATCACCGTGGTCTGGGCGGCCTCCAGGCCCCGGCCGCCGGCCGATACGCCATCGGCCACCGCCGCGATCAGGCCGCGCGCCACGTCGGGCGGCGGCGCCTGCACCACCCCGCCAAAGTCCTCATTCAGCGGGCGCGGGCCGCGCTGGCTGGCGTAGCCGATATCGACGGTGAAACTCATGCCGGCATTGTGGCGGGCGGGTGCTGCGCCCCCGCGCCCGGCAACAACCGGTCAGCCGGCGCTCAGCCGGCCGTGGCCAGCCGCAGCACGGCCAGGTAGCCGGGCTGCACCTCCATGCGCGCCGTGGCGCCACGCGCTTGCAGCAGCCGGTGGGCACGCGGCAACTGCCAGCACGGCAGGTGGGTGAACAGATGGTGCTCACAGTGGTAGTTGACCCAGTACGGCGCCACCAGCGCGCGCTCCAGCCAGCCGGCCTGGGTGGTGCGGGCCTGGCGCAGCGGGTCGGCCTGGTTTTGCGCC
>JANMKO010000687.1:0-3448 GCA_031372085.1 Betaproteobacteria bacterium | reverse complement strand
CTCTCCAAATGACGCAAAAAACTGCCCGAACAGCGCCAGGTTGTAGTCATGGCTGCCCGAGCGGATGCAGATTCGGCCCTTCCATTTGGGGTTTGCCAGGTCTTCGTAGCTCGACAAATCAGCCGCTTTGACCCGCGCCTTGGCGTAGAAGATCACCCGTGCGCGGTAGGCATCGACAAAAAACTGGCCATTCGGGCCAAGAAATTCTGGCGGCACGCTGGCCAGGATTTTGGTGGACGTGATGGCATCAAGCAGGCCACGCTGGGCGGCGATCTCCAGCAGCTCAGCGTCTTTGGTGATCACCACGTCGGCCTCCGTGGGGCGCGACTCCAGCCGGTTCACCAGGCCCTGGTCCATGAAAACGCCCTCCACCTTGGCGCCGCTGCGGGCCTCAAAAGCATCCAGCACCGGCCGCAAGGTGCCCTGGTCGGTGCGGTCGGAGATGATGCGCAGCACCCGCTGTTGGGCCAGTGCGCCGGGCGCCACGGACGTTGCCAGCAGGGCGACGGCCAGCGCCAGCAGCAACCCCGGCCCTGATCGTTTTGGTGAGTGGTGCATGGGGTGCGCGCCGTCAAGAAGAAGGCCCGGGCCAGCAGGGTGCTGGACAGGCAGGTCTTTCAAACTCTAACCCAGGGGCGTGAAGCGGCGCTGTGACGGCGGGGTGAAAAGCTGGCCAACCACCCGGTCTTGGGGGTGCGCGGGCGCATTGCCATGCCCGTCCGCCGCAACAGGGCCCGGCGCCGGCTTGGCGCTGCCGGTTCAGCGCTGGCGCCGCCAGGCAGGGCCCGCCCGCCACCGGCCTTACAGCCCGAACGCGAACAGCTTTTTCGGCCCGAAGCCGTTGAAGGTGCCACTGCCCCAATAGACCATGCCATCGGCAATCGACGGCCCGGCGTTGCAGGCGCCGCCGCTGTTGAACGACCACAGCGGTGCGCCAGTCTTGGCGTCGAGCGCATACATCGTGCCGTTCACCGGGTCGAGATTGCAGCCGAAGACGACGCCGTTGGCACCGCTCACGGCGGCCTCGGCGCGGCTGCCCAGCGGGTCTTTGGTGGTCCACAACACGGCGCCGGTCTTGCGGTCCAGGGCCGCCCAACCGCCGGCGGTGGTGGTGCTGCCGTCCTTCAACGTCCAGACGCCGGGGTTTTGCCCGCCCCCGGTGAGGCCGGCATTGGCGATGGCCACAAAAATGCGCTTGCCGTCATGGGCCGAGCCCCATTGCAGCCCGCCCGTCAGGCCCGCCGGCGCCACTTGCCGCGACCAGGCCAGCTTGCCGTCCCTGGCCCGGAAGGCCCAGAACATGCCGCTCTTTTGTCCGGCGCCCACCAGCTTGCCGCCGTCGTCATCGTCGCCACCGCCCATCAGCATCGGGCCCTGCGAAAAATCCCAGTCGGGGCCGGCCGGGTTGGGGCAGTTGTCATTGGGCGGCACGACAAAGCCGGGCACGCTCAAGCCACAGCCGACGTTCCAGGCGTCGTAGGACAGGCCGCGCCCGGCCCATTTGACCGCCCCGGTGCGGGTGTCCATCGCGACGATGGCATCAAAGTAGTTGTCGCTGCGCATGCAGGCGGCCGGGCTGCCGCCGCCGTTCAGGCAGTCAAGAACCGTCTGCGGCACGGCGTAGTTGTTGCCGGTGGCCATGTAAAGCAGGTGCCGGTCTTTGTCCACCGCGCCGGTGCTGCCCCAGACGGCGCCGCCGTGGTAGCCGTCGGGCACGGTGTAGCTTTTCCACTTCAGCGCGCCGGTGCGCACGTCAAGGGCCACGACGCTGCCGCGGAACTGCCATTGCCAGTAGGCTTTGGGCACAAACCCCGCCACCAGTTCTTCGTTGGACGCAATGCCGACAAAGGCCGTGCCGTCGGCAACGATGGCCGAGTGGGTGACAAACGACAGCGCGGTGGCATCCACTTGTGTGGCCCAGCGCAGGTTGCCGGTGTGCTTGTCGACGGCAAAAACCCGCGCGGCCTGGGGTGCCGGTTGGCCGAAAGCCTGCAAGAACTTGCCGCTCTGGTTGCCCAGGATCAGCAACTGGCCGGCCACCGCCGGTGTGGCCCGGGCAAAGTCGCCGGCAATGCCGGTGTAGTCGGCAATCGTGCGCTTCCACACCAGCGCGCCGGTTTTGCGGTGCACCTTGTAGAGAAAACCGGCTGAATCAGGGAAGTAGAGATAGGGGCCGTCGATGGCTGGGTTGGCCGTCACGTCGCCGCTGGTGGTGATGCTCCAGCGCAGGTGCAGACCGGCCACGGTTTTGGGGCTGATCTTGTCCTCGTCGGATTGGTAGCGAGAGTTTTTCAAGTCGCGGCCCGCGCTGGCCCAGCCGGTGTCGCCGTCGTGGTCTCTGTCGTGGCCGTTGTGGTTGTCGTTGTCGGCCCAGGTGTTGCTACTGCCCAGGCCGCAAACTGCCATCGCGCAGTAGCCGAGTAACCATCGTTTTGCCGTCATGCCGTTGCGCCGTTGATGATTGGATTTGATTTGACAGCCCGGCGTGTGCGCCCGGCACCGACCGGGTCAGTATTTGCCTGGGCCTATTCGGCGTCAACGCGCCCCCCACAGTCCTCCCTGTTTGTCAGCGCCACCTGGCCGATGCAGCACCACGCTGTTTGCCGTCGGGCGGGCTTGCACCCGGTTCCGATTGACATGCCAGCGACCAGCCAGCACGTCGGGGCGCGCACCTACAATGGCTTGACCAACCTTGGTCAACCCCAGGAGCCGCCATGCAGGTCAACCTCTACGAAGCCAAAACCCGCTTGTCCGAGTTGGTAGAGCAGGCGCGCCAGGGCGAGACGGTGGTGATCGCCAAAAACGGCACGCCGATGGCCAAGCTGGTGGCGCTGGACGTGCCGAGCAAGCCCAAGATCATTTTTGGGTTGATGAAGGGTGAGTTCATCGAGGCCGATGATTTTGATGCCCCACTGCCCGATGATTTGCTGGCCGCGTTTGAGGGCAGAGATCCGCTGTGAGGCTGCTGCTTGACACCCATATCGCGATCTGGCTGGTGCGTGATGCGCCTGAGTTGAGTGCAGCGGCCCGGCGCCACATCCTGGCGGCCGAGGCGGTTTTTGTCAGCAGCGTGTCGATCTGGGAGGCCGCTATCAAGGTGGCGTTGGGCAAGCTGCCGCTAGAGCCCGCCCGGCTCGAATCGCAACTGCTGGCAGCCGGCATCCAGCCCTTGCCCATCACCTGGACGCATGCACGGGCATTGCACGGTCTGGCGATGCACCACCGTGATCCGTTTGACCGCATGCTGGTGGCGCAAGCCCTGTGCGAGCCGCTGCACCTGCTGACCCATGACGCCACACTGGCGGCGTACTCCGATCTGGTCATCGTGGTCTGATCGTTCTCGGGGCGGTGTGCCGCTCTCGTTTTTCCCCTTGCTTTGACCGGCGCCCGCTCGCGCGCCGCGCCGCCCACCGCCCCCAATGCCTGAACAACTCTCGCTGATCGACCC
>JANMKO010000676.1:0-1867 GCA_031372085.1 Betaproteobacteria bacterium | reverse complement strand
TCACCGATGTGGCGGCTGGCGCTGTCCAGCCCCATCACGCAGGCGCCCATGCGGTCGATCAGCCGGCGCGCCGGGTGGTCTAGCGTGGCAAAAAAATCTGGCTCGCTCACCGCCACCCGCAGCACCGGCATCTGCAGGCGGGCAAACCACACCCGCATCGCCGCCGGGATGCGGTCTTCGGTCAGGATGCTCTGGAACATCATCGCCACGATCTCGATGGTGGCCCGCTCGGCCGGTGTGCTGGCGGCTTTTTTCAGCGCCTGCTTGTCGCGTTGCAGCGCTTCGAGCAACAACGGCCCGGTGGGCAGCACCAGCGCCGCCGCTGCGTCGCCCGCGTCGCCATCGTGGGCTGGCCCGTCGCTGCCGGCCGGTGTCGGCGTGAAGCGCCTGCGCAGCGTCTGCTGGGCGTTGTTGATGGCCGACGACAGCGCATCCGTCACCGGCCGGGCCTGGCTGGTGTCCAAAAAGCCCGGCAGGTGCCGGCCCACCAGCCGGTTCAACCGGCCCAGCACCGCCTCGGCATGGTCGCTGCCCCGGGCCAGCGCACCAGGCCGGCTCATCATGCGGGTTTCGTCGCCCACCGGACCGGCTGCGGCATAGGGCCCACCGGGCGCGGGCCGGCCGCCCGGCCGGTAGGCACCCGACGTGGTGGGCCCGTCCAGCGGCGGGCCGGCCGGGCGCTGCCGGCTGGCGCCAGGCGCATAAGCCGCGCCGCCGCCGGGCATCGACACGGTGCTGGCATGCGGTGACGGCCGGCCGGTGTGGGCGCCCGACAGCCCGGCGCTGCCCAGGCCCGACGGCTCACTGTGGCGCCGGATGTAGGGCCGCAGATCAACATCGGGCATCACATGCTGGCCGATCAGCCAGCGGTTGGTCTCGTGGTAGGCGTCCTCGGCCAGCGCGGCAAAGCCGTCGTGCAGCAGCGGTTGCGCCTCGCGCCAGTCGGTGGCTGTCAAGCCCACCGCGCGCCAGCCGTCCAGCACCACCCGGGCCAGGATGTGGGCGCGCAGCATGTCGTGGATGTCCAGCTCACCGCGCCGCTCCAGCATGGCCACGCGCGAGCGCAGGTCGGTGAACTCCCAGCCGGCGTGGTCCATGATGGCCAGCGCCAGCCGCGAGGTGAGGATCTCGCGCTCGATGGTGTCGTTGTCCACCAGGCTCAGCGGATCACCCAACATCGGCGGCAGCTCGGACGGCAGCACTGCCGTGCTGCCATGCGCCAGCAGGTGGCGCAAGCCGCCGCCCACTGCCTGGCGCCAGGCGTTCGACTCTTTCATCAGGCCCTGCACCAGGTCGCGGCGGCGCTGGGCGGTGAGGTATTCAGCCGGTTTGTCCAGCAACTCACGGCCGCGGGCGCTGATTTGCTGCACCGTGGCGTGCAGGCCTTTCAGCAACTCATCGATGTAGAGCCGCCGGGCCTGTTGGGCAATCTGGGCGCTGTCAGCGGCTTTCGCCATGGTGGTGGGTCGGGTGGGCGCTGCGGGCAAGCCACCTATATTACGGCCCCGGCATTGGGGTCATTCGGGTCGTGCTCTTTGCCGCCACCTGCCTTGATGAGGTCGTCGCGCTTGACGCCCAGCCACATCGCGATGGCTGCGGCCACAAACACCGACGAGTAGATGCCGAACAGGATGCCGATGGTCAGCGCCACCGCAAAATAATGCAGCGTGGGCCCGCCAAACAGCAGCATCGACAGCACCATCATCTGGGTGGAGCCGTGGGTGATGATGGTGCGGCTGATGGTGCTGGTGATGGCATGGTCGATCACCTGCTCGGTGCCCAGCTTGCGAAAGCGCCGGAAGGTCTCGCGGATGCGGTCGAAGATCACCACCGATTCATTCACCGAATAGCCCAGCACCGCCAGCAC
>JANMKO010000645.1:0-4097 GCA_031372085.1 Betaproteobacteria bacterium | reverse complement strand
GGCAAAAGCACGCTGGCCCGGCTGCTGACGATGATCGAGCCGCCCACCCAGGGCCGGCTGCTGATCGACGGCGTCGATGTGGCGGCCACCGCCGGCACCCGCACCGACAGCGCCAGCCGCGCCCGCCTGCGCCGCGCGGTGCAAATCGTCTTCCAGAACCCCTACGGCTCGCTCAACCCGCGCCAGACGGTGGGCGCGGCGCTGATGGAGCCGCTGCGCGTCAACGGCATGGCCGACGCCGCCGAGCGTGAGCACGCCGCCCGCGCCATGCTGCGCCAGGTGGGCCTGCGCGACGAGAGCTTTGGCCGCTGGCCGCACATGTTCTCGGGCGGCCAGCGCCAGCGCGTGGCGATTGCCCGGGCGCTGATGCTCAAGCCCCGGGTGCTGGTGCTCGATGAGCCGGTGTCGGCGCTGGACGTGTCGATCCGCGCCCAGGTGTTGAACCTGCTGGTCGATCTGCAACAGGCTTTTGGGCCGGCCTATGTCTTCATCTCGCACGACCTGGGTGTGGTGCGCCATGTGGCCGACGAGGTGATGGTGATGTACCTGGGCCGGGTGGTGGAGCACGGCCCGCGTGAGGCGATCTTCGGCAATCCGCAGCATCCGTACACCCAGGCGCTGTTGTCGGCCACGCCCACGGTCAACCCGGCCTTGCGGCGCCAGCGCGTCATCCTGCAGGGTGAGTTGCCGTCGCCGATCCACCCGCCGTCGGGCTGCGCCTTCCACACCCGTTGCCCGATCGCGATGGCGCGCTGCCGGCAGCAGACGCCGCAGTTGCTGCCGCTGGCCGGGCCCTCGGCAGGCGCCAGTGCGGGCGATTCAGCGCAGCGGGTGGCCTGCCTGGCCGTGGCCACCGTCGGCGGCTGATCGGCCTGCAGCACGGACAGGCGCCAACGCGCGCCAGGCCAACGGCAGCGCCAGCAGCGTCACCCCCAGGCCCAGCAGCGCAGCGGCCGGCCAGCCGCCGGCCTGCACACCAGCGGCCATCAGCGGCGGCCCCAGCAGCGAGCCGGAGGCCCCGCACTGCGCCAGCAAGCCGTTGGCCCGCACCATCTGCCCGCTGCTGCCGGCCACCACCGGCAGCAGCGCAAACACCAGGCTGGCAAACACGCCGCCCAGCATGTTGATGGCCACCACCAGCGTGATCGCCGTGGCGGCGGCCGGTGCCGGTGCCGGGGGGAACACGCCCCACAGCAGCAGCGCCGGCAGGCCCAGCGACAGCAGCACCGGCCAGCGCAATGCCCGGCCGTGGTGCAGCAGCGCTGCCGCAGTGGCGCTGCCAGCCACCGCCGACAGGGCGGCCAGGCCTGTCCATTGGCCGGCAGCGGCGGCCGACAAACCCGCCTGCTGCACCAGCCAGGTGGGCAGCAAGCCCAGCAGGCCGACCTCAAACAGCGCAAAACCACCAAACGCCAGCGCCAGGCACCAGACTGCCGGGCCCAGGCGCGGCGTGGGCAGCGTGGGCGGCGTGGGCGGCGTGGGTGGCGTGGGTGGCGTGGGCGGCGTGGGCGATGTCGTCGATGTGGTCGATGTGCTCAACGTGCTCGATGTCGTCGATTCGGTCGATGTGGTCGGGGTGGCGGATGTAGCGGATGCGGTCAATGTGGCCGAGGTGATCGATGTGCTCGATGTCGCCGGGTCGGTGGCCGGCGCCGTCACCCGCTGTGGTGCCTCACCCGCCACCAACCCGGGCGCCACGCCCGACCGCGCGGGCAGTGCCGCCGCCGATGCCTCGGCAGCCGCCGGCAGCGGCGCCCGCCACACGCCGGCCCACAGCAGCGCTGCCACCGTGCCACCGGCCAGCACCGCACCGCGCCAGCCCACCAGGCCGGCCAAACCGGCGCTGGCCCAGGCCCCCAGCGCCAGGCCCACCGGCACGAAGGTGCTCCACAAGGTCAGCGCCAGGCCCTGGGTGCGCGCACCAGCGTCGCGGGCCGCTGAATCGTCAGCGCCGGCGCCCGCGCCGCCCGGCGCCCCGTGCGGTGCGCCGTGGTGGGCGGTGTGGTGGGCGGTGTGGTGGGCAATCAATACCGGCGCACTGACGATCACGCCCAGGTAGCCCGCCGCCTCCAGCACCCGCCAGCCCAGCAGCCCCACCGCGCCCTGGGCCAGCGCCCCGCCCAGCCCGCCCAGCGCCAGGCAGGCCAGGCCCCAGCGCAGGGTGCGGCGCAGCCCCAGCCGGTGCGCCAGCAGCCCGGCCACCGCGCCCAGCGTGGCGCCGCCCAGCTCCAGCAATGAGATCGCGCTGGCCATCGTCGGCAGGCTCAACCGCAGCTCGGCGGCGATCAACGGCGCCAGTGCCGACAGCTTGCCCAGCTGGGCCGCCGCCAGCAGGCCGGTGAGGTAAAGCAGGCCCACCAGCGGCCAGGGCGAGCGTGAGCCGCTCACCGCTGGCCGCCCATGCCATCGGCGGCGCCCTGTCGCACCCGCATCCGCATCCGCATCCGCATCCGCATCCGCATCCGCATCCGCATCCGCATCCGCATCCGCATCCGCGACCGCAACCGCACGGGCACCGGCACCCGCACCGGCGTGGGCACTTGGGCGTTGCTCAGCGCGATGGCCGTCTCCCGCACCGTCTCCCGCATCGGCGGCGTGCCGCCCTTCGCGGCGTAGCCGTCGATGGCCAGCTTGCGCCGTGCTCCCGCTGCCCGCCGGTGCGCCACCACGGGCGGATCGGCCCAGGGCTGCAACGGCGCATCAACGCGGGGCTGCAACAGCGCATCAACGCGGGCCTGCAGCCGGCCCCACAGGGTCTGGTTGGGCCAGCGCGTGTCGTCCGCATCCAGGCCGCTCAGGGTGGGGCGTGTCATGGGGCCAGCGTGAAGCGGCGCGCAGCGGGGCCAGCTGAATCAACTGGCCCGCACGCGCTGCGCTGCCTTATTTCAGCCGGCGCGACACCACGCCCGCCAGCCGGCGCAGCGCCCACTTCGGCAGCAGGCGGCCACCCGCAGTGGCGGCGCGGTTGATCAGGCCCGGCACGGCGATCACCTCACCACGCAGGCAGGCGGCAAAGCCTTGCGCCGCCACGTCGGCCACGTCGCCCACCAGCAGTGCCGGCAGTGCCGACAAGGCTGAATTGGCGTCCGCCGCCTGCGCCAGCATCGGCGTGGCGGTGATGCCGGGGCACAGCGCGGTCACCGTCACGCCGGTGCCTTTGTATTCTTCGGCCAGCGCTTCAGTGAGCGACAGCACGTAAGCCTTGCTGGCGGCATACACCGCCAGCGTGGGCAGCGGCTGGAAGGCGGCAATCGACGCCACGTTGAGCACCCGGCCGTGGCCGCGCCGGGCCATCGGCGGCACAAACTGCGCCAGCATCGCCGTCAGCCCGGCGACGTTCAGGTCGATCATCGCCGCCTGGCGTTGCGGGTCCATCGTGTTGAACTCACCTTGCGACAGCACACCGGCGCTGTTCACCAGCACGTCCACCGCCAGCCGCTTGCGCCGCAACAGTGCGGCCAGGCGGGCGGCCGCGCCCGGCAGCGCCAGATCGGCTGCCAGCACCCACACCTGGCTGCCGTGCGCGCTGCGCAGCCGGGTGGCCAGCGCGTCCAGCAGCTCGGCCCGGCGCGCCACCAGCACCAGCCGGAAGCCGGCGCGGGCAAAACAGCCCGCCAGCGCCTCGCCGATGCCCGACGAGGCGCCGGTGATCAGCACCGTCTCGGCGGCGGCGGGGGCGGGAGCGGGGGCGGCGGCGGGGGCGGGGGCGGGGGCTTCGGCTTCGGCTTCGGCTTCGGCTTCGGCTTCGGCTTCGGCTTCGGCTTCGGCTTCGGCTTCGGCTTCGGCTTTGGCTTTGGCTTCGGCCTCGGCGGCTGCGGCTGCGGCTGCGGCAGCGGTGCGGGGTCTGGCCATGGTCGTCTCCGTCAATCCGTGGCGATGGTGGTGGTCGTGGCGGCGACGGCATCGGACTCGACGGCCGCCGTGCCGCTGCCCGGCGCCAGCAGCCGGATGCGGGCGCCGGCCAGGCTCACCACCTGGCCGGCGCGCAATTTGGCGGTCTTGCGCAACTCATCGCGGCCGTCCACCTGCACCTTGCCGTCGGCCACCATCGATTTGGCGCCACCGCCGCTGCTGGCCAGGCCGGTGGCCTTGAGCAA
>JANMKO010000623.1:0-8965 GCA_031372085.1 Betaproteobacteria bacterium | reverse complement strand
GGTGCCGCTGACGATCCCGCTGCTCACCGGCCCGGCCACCATTTCAACGATGGTGATCTATGCCGAAAAAACCCGCACCTTCATGGAGCATGCGGTGCTGGTGGGCTACGGCGTGGTCATCGGCGTTGCCACGTACGCCGCTTTTGCCGCGTCGGGCCGCATCGCCAAGGTGCTGGGCCGCACCGGCATCAATGTGATGACCCGGCTGATGGGGCTGATCCTGGCGGCGATGGCGGTAGAGCTGCTGGCCGACGGCTTGGTCAAGTTGTTCCCGATACTCGCCAGCCCGACTTTGCGCTGATCTTGCACTGACCCCGCGCTGCCCTGGCGCCGACACGGACCCCGATGACCGACAGAACCCCGATCTACGACCACATCATCGTCGGCGCCGGCACCGCCGGCTGCCTGCTGGCCAACCGGCTGAGCGCCGACCCGGCCAGGCGGGTGCTGCTGATCGAGGCCGGTGGCAATGACGATTACCTGTGGGTGCACATCCCCGTGGGCTACCTGTATTGCATCGGCAACCCGCGCACCGACTGGCTTTACACCACCGAGCCCGAGCCGGGCCTGAACGGCCGCAGCCTGCGCTACCCGCGCGGCAAGGTGCTGGGCGGCAGCTCCAGCATCAACGGCATGATTTACATGCGCGGCCAGCAGCGTGATTACGACGGCTGGGCCGCCGCCACCGACGACGCCCGCTGGCGCTGGGACAACAGCCTGCCCTACTTCAAACAACATGAAGACCACTGGCGCGGCGCCAGCGCTCACCATGCCGCGCCCGGCTTTGATGCCACCGGTGAGCGCGCCGGTGGCGAGTGGCGGGTGGACAAACAGCGCCTGTCGTGGGAGATCCTGGACGCCTTTGCGGCGGCCGCGCAAGAAGCCGGCATCCCCGCCACCGATGACTTCAACTGCGGCAACAACGAGGGCGTGGGCTATTTTGAGGTGAACCAGCGTGGGGGGGTGCGCTGGAATGCCGCGAAGGCGTTTTTGCGGCCCATCCAGCACCGCGACAACCTTCAGGTGTGGACGGGGGCGCAGGTCACCCGGTTGATCACCGCCCAGGGCGACACGGGCCTGCGTGTGACCGGCGTCGAGGTGCGGCCCGAGGGCCACCACCACCAGCGCGGCGCGCCGCTGATCGCCCGGCTGCGCGGCGACGGCCACCCCGGCACCGGCGAGGTGGTGATGGCGGCGGGCGCCATCGGCACGCCGCAGATCCTGCAACTGTCGGGCATCGGCCCGGGCGGCCTGCTGCAACAGCACGGCATCCCGGTGCAGCTTGATCTGCCGGGCGTGGGGCAGAACCTGCAAGACCATTTGCAGATTCGCGCGGTGTTTGAGGTGCAGGGCGTCAAAACCCTCAACACGGCGGCCAACAGCCTGCTGGGCAAGGGCCTGATCGGGCTGGAATACCTGCTGCGCCGCAGCGGGCCCATGAGCATGGCGCCGTCGCAGCTCGGTTGTTTCACCCGCTCAGACCCCGGCCAGCCCTGGCCCAATCTGCAGTACCACGTGCAGCCGCTGTCACTCGATGCGTTTGGTGAGCCGCTGCACCGCTTCAACGCCTTCACCGCCAGCGTGTGCAACCTGAACCCCACGTCGCGCGGCCAGGTGTTGATCCGCTCACCCCGGCCTGAGGACGCACCGGCCATCGCGCCCCATTACCTGTCGACTGAGGCCGACCGCCGCATCGCCGCGCAATCCCTGCGCTTGACGCGGCGCATCGCCGCCCAGCCGGCGCTGGCCCGATACCAGCCGCGTGAAGTGGCGCCGGGTGTGCAGTTTGAGACCGACGCCGAGCTGGCCCGGCTGGCCGGTGACATCGGCACCACCATCTTCCATCCGGTGGGCACCTGCCGCATGGGCCGGGCCGACGATGCGCTGGCGGTGGTGGACAGTGAGCTGCGGGTGCGCGGCGTGGCCGGCCTGCGCATTGCCGACGCCAGCGTGATGCCCAGCATCACCAGCGGCAACACCAGTTCACCCACGTTGATGATTGCCGAGCGGGCCGCCGAATGGCTGCGCACGGCGAAATGACAAAACCGTTGTGGCCCCGCTGAATTGACGGGTAATCCCGGGCTGACGGGCTGTGACCCCCTGCCTAAAGTGCGCCCACTCGGCGGGGGCGGCCGGCCGTTTTGGGCCGCCCCCGCCTGGGGGACTGAGGAGACACAGACGGCTAGCGTGCAACACCGCACCAGCCCATCGGGAGACCGGCCCAGCGCAAAAAACCAGCGCCATCCAGGCGGCCCCAATCCATCGACGCCAGGCTTTGCAGCCTGGCGTTTTTTTTGCCTGCGGCGGGCAGAAGTGCGCTGCCAATGCCGACCGACTCCGGGCTTGGAGGCGGCGCTGCCGGGGCTAGGCTGGGCACTTGCTTGTCCACTCTGCGGCCGCGCCCGCGCGCCGCCCCCACCGCCATGTCTGTTGACTCGCAACTGCGCACGCTGGAAATCGACATCCCGGCCCAGCCCGACGCGCTGGTCAAGTTGTCGCTGCTGCTGGCCGAGGAGCTGGTCAACCAGCAGGCCATCGGCGCGCTGGTCGAATCCGACATGGCGCTGGCTGCGGCCGTGCTGAAGGCGGTCAACTCGTCGCTGTACGGCCTGTCGGGCCGGGTGCAGAGCGTGCAGCAAGCCATCACCTACCTGGGCACGCGGGAGGTGTCGGGCATCACCTTCGAGCTGGGGCTGCGGGCGGCGTTTCCGCCCGCGCCCGAGCTCGATCCGATCTGGCAACGCGCCGCGCTGCGCGGCTTTTTGATGGGCCGGCTGGCCCAGGCGCTGGGCCTGGACGCCTGGGCGGCGCACTCGGCAGGGTTGTTTGAGGAATGCGGCAAGGCGGTGCTGTTCCGCCATGCCACCGACCACTACCGGGCGATGCTGCGCGCGGCCACCACGGATGCCGAGCTGTGCCAGCTGGAGCACACCGGCTTTGGCGTCAGCCACGATGCGCTGGGTGCCGCGCTGTGCGAGAGCTGGGGCCTGGGTGCGGCGGCGGTGGCCAGCGTGCGCCACCACGTGGCCACGCAGGGCCTGCTGGACATGCCGCCGCTGCCACCGGCGCGGCGCGCTGTGCTGGCGCTGTCGGTCATCGCCGGGGCCGTGATGGCCCTGCCTGCGGGGCTGGACGAGGTGGTGGCGCAGATCGCGCCGCAAGCCGATCTGGACACCGGGCTGGCGCTGCGCACGGCGCGCCGGTTGGTGGAGCAGCTGGGCCAGGCGTCGGCGCACGGGCGTTGACGGGCGGCCGCTGACAAGCCGCCGCTGCCGGGCCACGGCGGGCCGGCGGTGGCCCAAACCCTGCCAGCGGGCGCGGGCGCACAACCCTGTCTGCGAAACCCTGTCCGCCCAACCCTGTCCGCGAAACCCTGTCCGCGAAACCCCGCTGGGCATTCCTCGCGCGCCCGGCTACCCTGCGCGGCGATGCTGCCGAGAAAGGGCCTGTCCATGCGCCACACCCCCGTCGATCCGTCCAAACTGGCGCTGCAGCGCCTCTACCACTGGGAGCAGACAGCGCCCGACCGCGTGGTGCTCACCCAGCCGATGGGCACTGGCCCGCTGGCCACCTTCACCTGGGCCCAGGTGATGGACGGCGCACGCCGCATGGCCGCGCACCTGCAGGCCCAGGGTTTGCAGCCCGGTGACCGGGTGGGCTTGATCTCGAAGAACACCGCCTGGTGGCTGATGGCCGATTTCTCGATCTGGCTGGCCGGTGGGGTCTCGGTGCCGCTGTACCCCACGCTGGCGGCCGACACCATCCGCCAGATCCTCACGCACAGTGAGGCGCGCTGGCTGTTCATCGGCAAGCTGGACGGCTGGGCCGGCATGCGCCCCGGGGTGCAGGCCGCCATCAGCGCCGCCGCAGCAGCAGCGCCGGGCCTGCGCTGCATCCGCCTGCCGCTGGCCCCGGCGATGGCCGAGATGCCCGACCCGACCGAAGACTGGGACGCCATCGTCGCCCGCACCGCGCCGCTGGCCGGCAGCCCGCTGCGCGACCGCGACGAGTTGGCCACCATCATGTACACCTCGGGCACCACCGGCGCGCCCAAGGGCGTGATGCACAGCTTTGGCACCTTTGCCTGGTCGATCGACGCCGGGCTCAAGCGCATGGTCTCGATCGACCAGAACACCCGCATGCTGAGCTACCTGCCGCTGTCGCACGTGGCCGAGCGCACGCTGATCGAGCACGGCTTGCTGGCCAGTGGCATGCAGGTGTTTTTTGCGGACAGCCTGGACACTTTTGCGCAGGATTTGCAGCGCGCCCGGCCCACCACGTTTTTCTCGGTGCCCCGGCTGTGGGTGAAGTTCCAGCAGGGGGTGGCGGCCAAGATGCCGGCGGCCAAGCTGGCGCGGCTGCTGAAAATCCCGATCATCAACACCATCGTGCGCAAAAAAGTGCTGGGTGCGTTGGGCCTCGACCAATGCACTTTTGCCGCCGGCGGCGCCGCGCCGATGCCGCCCGAGCTGCTGAACTGGTACATCCGGCTGGGCCTGCCCATCGTGGATGTCTTCTGCATGACCGTGACCTGCGGCATCTCCCATGCCACGCTGCCCGGCAAGCCGCGCCCCGGCACGGTGGGCCCGGCCTACGACGGCGTGGCCTGCAAGATCGACCCGGCCAACGGTGAGATCCTGGTCAAGAGCGAGGGGCTGATGCTGGGCTATTACAAAGAGCCCGCACTCACGGCCGAGGCCGTCACGCCCGACGGCTGGCTGCACACCGGCGACAAAGGCACCATCGACGCCGAGGGCAACCTGAAGATCACCGGCCGCGTCAAAGACCTGTTCAAGACCAGCAAGGGCAAGTACGTGGCGCCCGCGCCCATCGAAGACAAGCTGGTGATGCACCCGTCGGTCGAGGCCTGCTGCGTCACCGGCGCCAACCTGGGCCAGCCGATGGCCGTGCTGATGCTCAATGCCGACGCGATCAGCGCGGTCAAGGGGGCGGCCGGGCGCGAGACGCTGAAGGCGTCGCTGGACGCCCACCTCAAGACCGTCAACGCCACGCTCGACCCGCATGAGCAGCTGGACAGCCTGATCGTCGTCACCGAGCCCTGGACGGTGGACAACGGCTTCATCACGCCCACTTTCAAGGTCAAGCGCAACCGGGTGGAAGAGGTGTATGGCGCGCGCTACGAGGCCTGGTCCCGGCAGCACCAGCCGGTGATCTGGGCTGCCGACCACTGACCGCTGGCGCTGCGCCACCGGTGCGCCAACCTGCTGCATCCAGCCCGCGCGCGGCCGCGTAGACACCGTCTTGAGCGCGCCGTCGGTGCGACCCGCCGCGCCGCAGCCGCCCATGCACACCGCCGTCCCGCCCCGCACCCAGGCCCGACATCGCCAGCCGCACGGCCATCCCGGGCCACAGGCTGCGCCGCGCCGCCTGCTGCTGCTGATCGGCAGGCCCACCGATGATGGCGACCACGCCGCACAGGCCCGGCAGCAAGCGGGCCAGTGGCTGGCGGCGCATTTTGGCGAGCACGGCGACGCGCCGCCCGCCGCGTGAGCCGCCGATGCGCAGGCCCGGCCGAGCGCTGCTGATGCTGGGCGGCCTGCTGCTGGCCGCCGGCATGGCCGCGCTGGTGGCCGTCAACCCGGTGGCCACGCTCAATGCGCTGGCCGCTGTCGACAGCCACCGCACCGGGGCTGCCGTGGCCTACGGCCCGCTGCCGCGCCAGCAACTCGACATTTACACGCCCGGCGCAGCCGCGCCGCCCGGCGGCCACCCGGTGGTGGTGTTTTTTTACGGCGGCGCGTGGAACCGCGGTGAGCGCGCCGACTACCGATTTGTGGGCGAGGCGCTGGCCGCACGCGGTGTGCTCACGCTGGTGGCCGATTACCGGCTCTACCCGGAGGTGCGCTACCCCGATTTTTTGGCCGACTGCGCGCTCGCGCTGGCCTACGGCCTGCGCCAGGCGGGCCGTCTTGGCGGCAACCCGCAGCGGGTGTTTGTGATGGGCCACAGCGCCGGTGCCTACAACGCGGCGATGTTGGCACTGGACGCCAGCCGCCTGGCCGCCGCCGGCCACGCGCCGGGTGAGCTGGCCGGCTGGATCGGCCTGGCCGGGCCGTATGATTTTTTCCCGATGACCAACCCGGACGCCCAGCCGGTGTTCTTCCATCCCGATTACCCGCCCGGCACCCAGCCGGTGGATTTTGCGGGCGCGTTGTCACCGCGCAGTTTTCTGGCCGCCGCCGAGGTGGATGTGCTGATCAACCCGCAGCGCAACACCGTGGGCCTGGCGCGCCGGCTGCGCGAGGCCGGCGCGCCGGTGCAGCTCAAGCTGTATGCCCGCGTCAACCACATGACGCTGGTGGCCGCGCTGGCCCGCCCGCTGGCCTGGCTGGCGCCGGTGCTGGACGATGTGCTGGGCTTCATCAACGCCGGGCCGGCGCTGGCCGGCTTGCCTGGCCCGGCGGTCAATCCACCTTCGCCCCCGACGCCTTGACCACCGCCGCCCATTTTTTGCTCTCGGCGGCGATGAAGGCGACAAACTCGGCGCTGGCCATGCCGCCGGGGATGGCACCCTGCGCCAGCAGGCGCTCTTTGAGCGCCGGGCTGCTGAGCGCCTTGGCGGTCTCTTGTTGCAGCCGGGCCACCACCTCGGGCGGCGTGCCGGCCGGCGCCATCAGGCCGAACCATGAGCTGGCCTCGTAGCCTTTGAGCGCGGCGCCGCCGGCCTCGGCGAGGGTGGGCAAGTCGGGCGCGGCGGCCGACCGCACCGCGCTGGTCACGGCCAGCGCCTTCAATTTGCCGGCCTTGATCTGCGGCAGGGCCGACGGCAGGTTGTCGAACATCAAATCCATGCTGCCGCCGATCAGGTCGATCAGCGCCGGGCCCGAGCCGCGGTACGGAAAGTGCACCATGTACGTGCCGGTCATGCTCTTGAACAACTCACCGGCCAGGTGGATGGACGTGCCGTTGCCCGAGCTGGCCATGTTGAACTTGCCCGGGTTGGCCTTGGCCACCCGGATGAAATCGGCCACGCTGTTGATGCCGTATTTCTGCGCCAGCGCCGGGTTCAGCACCAGCACATTGGGCACGCCGGCCATCAACGTGACGGGGGGCAAAGTCTTTGACGGGGTCAAACGGCATCTTCGGGTACAGCGCGGCGTTGATGGCGTGTGTGCCCACCGTGCCCATCAGCAGGGTGTGGCCGTCGGGCGTGGCTTTGGCCACCTCGGCCGCGCCGCTGTTGCCACCGGCGCCGGGTTTGTTGTCCACCACCACCGGCTGGCCCAGCGCTTTTTGCAGCTCGGGCGCCAGCGCCCGGGCCAGGATGTCGGTGGTGCCACCGGCGGCAAATGGCACCACCAGGCGGATCGGCTTGCCGGGCCAGGCGGCTTGCGCGCTGGCGAGGGCGGGCACCAGCAGCGCGCTGGCCAGGGCCAGGCGGCGGGTGATCGTGAGGCGGTGCGACGGGCGGCGGTTGATCGTCATGCGGTGTCTCCAGGGTGGGCAGTGCTTGGGTTGGGCAGCAGGGCCGCCAGCGGCACGGCCTGCACCCGGTCGGCCAGGTGGTAGCGCCGTTGGCCGGGGTAGACCACGTACAGCGCGTCCAGCGCCAGATCGCTGAGCGCGCTGCGCATCGACGGCGTGAGGTGCGGCGCATCGCTGCGCTTGAACTCCACCCCCACCCGCCGGCCGTCTTTGAACATCAGCAGATCCAGCTCGGCGCCTGAATGCGTGGCCCAGAAATAAGCCTGCTCGGGCCGGGCGATGCGCAGCACCTGGTCAAGCGCAAAGCCCTCCCACGACGCGCCGCTGCGTGGGTGGCGGGCCAGCGCAGCGGGGTCGGCAATGCCCAGCAGCTCATGCAGCAGGCCGGTGTCGCGCAGGTACAGCTTGGGCGCCTTGACCTGGCGTTTGCCGGTGTTGGCAAACCAGGGCTGCAGCTGGCGCACCAGGTAGGCCTGGGTCAGCCAGTCGAGGTAGCGGCGCACGGTGCTCTCGTTTACGCCGAGCGAGCGTGCCGGGTCGGCCGCGTTCCAGATCTGGCCATGAAAATGCGCCAGCATGGCCCAGAAGCGGTAGATCGCCGGTGCCGGCACGTTCATGCCGAGCTGCGGCAAATCGCGCTCGACGGTGGTGCGGATGAACTCGCGCCGCCAGACGCGGCTGGCCGCATCGTCGGCGGCGGTGAACGAGCGCGGAAAACCACCGCGCCACCACAGCACATCGGCCTGGGCCGGCCCGGTTTCATCGAGGGTGAAGCCACCGGTCTCGATCACCTCGATGCGGCCAGCCAGCGATTCGCTGGACTGGCGCAGCAGCGCCGGGGAGGCGCTGCCCAGCAGCAGAAACCGGGCCGGCGGGTTGTTTGATTCAGCGCCAGCACCCGCGCCCGGCCGGTCGATCAGCACCCGCAGCACCTTGAACAAGTCGGGTGCGTGCTGCACCTCGTCGATCACCACCAGCCCGCGCAGGCCTTGCAGCGCGATCAGCGGCGTGGCCAGTTGGGCGGTGGCTTGCGGGTCTTCAAGATCAAACCAGTTGGCCGACGAGCCCACGGCGGCCGGCGGTATTGACCCGCCAAGCAGGTTGGGCCGGGGCTGAACGGGTGCCTGGGCATCGGCCAGCAGCTTGCGGGCCAGCGTGGTCTTGCCCACCTGGCGCGGGCCGACCACGGCCACCGCCGGGCTGCGCGCCAGTGCGGCGCGAACTTCGGCTTGCAGCCTCTGGCGATCGAGCATGGTCACCAGTGTATTGAAATTCCCGCATGTCGTGCGGGAATTTCAAGGTACTACCCGGTGGCGACAGGGCCCACCCAGCCGCGTGGCACCGCGCTCAGCAGCCGTCGGGTGTAGTCCTGCTGCGGTGCGGCCAGGATTTGCGCGGCGCTGGCCTGCTCAACCACCGCACCGTCTTTCATCACCAGCACCTCATCGCTGATGAAGCGCACCACCGCCAGGTCGTGGCTGATGAAGACATACGACAGGCCCAGCTCGTCTTGCAGATC
>JANMKO010000614.1:0-5725 GCA_031372085.1 Betaproteobacteria bacterium | reverse complement strand
CCACCGTCGGTGTGCACGCCGGGCAGGCTGGCGGCCTGGGCGCCCGGCGCGGCCACCTCGGCAAACTCGGGCTTGCCGGCCATGTACTTGAGCACCATCACATAGGCCACGATCAGCCCCAGGTACAGCGCAAGAAACAGCGAGAGCGAGACGGCGATCAGCGGCGCGGCGGTGGCCGACGCCACATCGGCGGTGCGGATCAGGCCGTAGACGATGAAGGGCTGGCGGCCGATCTCCGTCACCCACCAGCCGGCCACCGTGGCCACCCAGCCCGAAAACGTCATGCCGGCCAGCCACCACAGCAGCGGGCGCGGCAGCTGGTCGGCCTGCCAGCCGGCGCGCCGGTACAAGAACAACCCCAGCCAACTGGTGGCCAGCATCAGCAGGCCCACGCCCACCATCACCCGGAAAGCCCAGAACACCATCAGCACTGGCGGATGGGCGTTGGGGAACTCGTTCAGGCCCTTGATCTCACCGTCGGCCTGGTGGGTGAGGATCAGGCTGGCCAGCTTGGGGATGGCGATCTCGAAGTGGTTGCGCCGCTGCGCACCGTCGGGCAGCGCAAACAGCAGCAGCGGCGCGCCACGCCCGGTCTGCCAGACGCCCTCCATCGCGGCGATTTTTTGCGGCTGGTGGTGCAGGGTGTTCAGGCCATGCAGATCACCGACAAAAATCTGCACCGGGATGGCGATGGCGGCCAGCGTCAAACCCACCCGCAGCACCCGGGGCGCGGCGCTGTGTTGGCCACCCAGCGCGGCGCTTTTCAGCAATTGCCAGGCCGACAGGCCGGCCAGCAAAAACGCACAGGTCAGCGCCGACGCCAGCAGCATGTGGGTGAATCGGTACGGGAACGACGGGTTGAAGATCACCTCAATCCAGCTGCGCACGTGGAAGGTGCCGTTGACGATCTCATGGCCGGCGGGCGTCTGCATCCAGGAGTTGAGCGCCAGGATCCAGAACGCGCTCACCGTGGTGCCAAACGCCACCAGCACGGTGGAAATCAAGTGCACCCGCTCGCTCACCCGGCCGTGGCCAAACAGCATCACGCCGAGAAACCCGGCCTCCAGAAAAAACGCCGTCAGCACCTCATAGCCCAGCAGCGGCCCGGCGATATTGCCCACCCGCTCCATGAAGCCCGGCCAGTTGGTGCCGAACTGAAAACTCATCGTGATGCCACTGACCACGCCCAGCGCGAAGGTGAGCGCAAACACCTTGGTCCAGAAGCGGTAGGCCGACAGCCACGGCGCGTCGCGCGTCTTGAGCCAGCGCAAGCGGAAAAACAACAGCACCCAGGCCAGCGCAATGCTGATGGTGGGGAACAGGATGTGGAAGGTGATGTTGGCGCCAAACTGCATGCGCGCCAGGAGCAGGGGGTCCATGTCGGTTCAGTCCTTTTTTATGCCCTGACAAGCCCGGCGTTGGCGGCGTCAATGCAATTTCACATGCGGCTCGGTGCGCCGCACGATCAGCCGGGCCAGTGTGTCGAGCGACACCTTGACGGCCCCATGCAGCGCCAGCTCATGCATTTTGTACAGCGAGACATACATCAGCTTGGCAAACAGGCCCTCGATCATCAGGCTGCCGCCCAGCAGCCCGCCCATCATGTTGCCCACGGTGCTGTACTCACCCAGCGAGACGAGCGAGCCAAAATCGCGGTAGCGGTAGGGCGTCAGCGGTTTGCCGGCCAGCCGGCGCTTGATTTGCCCAACCATGTGCGCCGCCTGCTGGTGCGCGGCCTGGGCGCGTGGCGGCACCCAACCGCCCTGGCCGTTGTTGGCCTCGGGCCAGGCGCAGGCGGCGCAATCGCCGATGGCAAAGATGTGGTCGTCGCGGCTGGTTTGCAGCGTCGGCCGCACCACCAGCTGGTTGATGCGGTTGGTCTCCAGCCCGCCGATGTCTTTCAAGAAATCGGGCGCCTTGACACCGGCCGCCCAGACCACCAACTCGGCCGGCAGCACCCGGCCGTCGGCCAGCCGCACGCCGCCGGGCAGCACCTCGGCCACCTTGGCATCGGTGTGCACCTGCACGCCAATCTTGTGCAGCAAGGCCTCGGTGGCCTTGGACAAGCGTGGCGGCAGCGCCGGCAGCACCCGCGGCGCGGCCTCGATCACGCTGACCTGGATGTCTTTGTCGGCATCCACCTGGTCCAGCCCGTAAGCCACCATCTGGCGCGTGGTGCGGTGCAGCTCAGCGGCCAGCTCCACGCCGGTGGCACCGGCGCCGATGATGGCCACATGCAGTTGCTCGGGCCGCAGCGGTGTTTCTTGGGAATGGGCGCGGATGCAGGCATTGACCACCCGGGCATGGAAGCGCAGCGCGTCGGCCGACGATTCGAGCTTCATCGCATGCTGGGCCACGCCGGGCGTGCCAAAGTCGTTGCTCAGGCTGCCGATGGCGATCACCAGCGTGTCGTAGCCAATGGCGCGCGCGGGCGTCACCAGCTCACCGGTTTCGTCCACATACGGTGCCACCTGCACCTGGCGGCGCGCGCGGTCCAGCCCCACCATCGCGCCGGCCCGGTAGCGGAAGTGGTGCCAGTGCGATTGCGCCAGGTAGCCCACCTCGTGCGCGGCCATGTCCATGCTGCCGGCGGCAATCTCATGCAGCTTGGGCTTCCAGACGTGGGTGCGGCCGCGGTCGATCAGCGTGATGTCGGCCTGGCCGCGCCGGCCCAGCGTGTCGCCCAGCTGCGTGGCCAGCTCCAGCCCACCGGCGCCGCCGCCGACGATGACGATGCGGTGGCGCGGCGCGCCGCTGGCGGCGGGGCGGCTCATGCGGGGGCTGCACAAGCTTGTTGCAGCGCGGCGATGAAGGCGGCCGGTTGCTCGGCATGCACCCAGTGGCCGGCGCCGTCGATGGCGATCGTGCGCGCCTGCGCAAACCAATCGGCAAAGCCGGCGGCATCTGCCGGTGTGACGTAATCCGACCGGGTGCCGTAGATCAACGTCGCCGGCCCGCCGTAGTGGCGGCCCTTTAGCCCGGCCGGAAAACCGCTGAGCGCCGGCACCGCGCCGGCAATGGCGGCCAGGTTCAGCCGCCAATCAAAATGGTGGTCGTGGCTGACCAGGTTTTGCAGCAAAAAGCCGACCACGCCGGGGTCGGCCAGCCGGCCGGCCAGCAGATCGGCCAGCCGCTCGGCCAGCCGGCTTTGCGCCACCGCCCGGTTGGCCAGCGCGGCCAGGTCCAGCCCGGCCATGGCCTGCACATACGGCGTCATGCGGTCGCCGTAGGCCACCGGCGCGATGTCCACCACCACCAGGCCGCCAATCGCGGCGGGGTCTTGCAGCGCCAGCACCATCGCCGTCTTGCCGCCCATGCTGTGGCCCACCAGCAGCGGCCGGTGCAGTTGCTGGCGGGTGATCAACTCGGCCACGTCGGCGGCCATGTCCTCGTAGCCCATGCTGTCGGCCCAGGGTGAGGCGCCGTGGTTGCGCAGATCGACGCACAGCACCCGGTGTTGCGGCGCCAGCGCCCGCGCCACCGAGCGCCAGTTGCGGCTGGACCCGAACAGGCCGTGCAGGATGACGACCGGCGGGCCGTCACCGGTTTCTTCAAACGCCAGCGTCAAGGGCATCGTGGTCCTCGGTCGGTTGGTTGTGGGGCAGCAAATCGATGCCGGGCAGGCCGTGCACCTCGGTGGCGTCGCCGGTGGGGATCAGCGGCGCTGGGCCGGCCAGTGCGGCGGACGGGGCGGAAGGGGCGGTGGCGGCGGAGGGCGCGGCCGGCAGGCTGGCGGCCAACAGCCGCAGCGCATCACGCTCGCTGCGCTGCCGGGCCCGGCGGTCGGCAAAAAACTGCCGCAGCAACGCCGACGCCGGCTCGGCCAGCACGCCGCCCTGGCAGGCCGTGTGGTGGTTCAGCCGGGGCTCGGCAAACAGGTTGAGCACCGAGCCGGCAGCGCCGGTCTTGGGGTCAGCCGCGGCAAACACCACCCGTTTGACGCGCGCATGCAGCAGCGCCATCGCGCACATCGCGCAGGGCTCCAGCGTGACAAACAGCGTGCAGTCGGGCAGGCGGTAGTTTTGCTGCAACTGGGCAGCGTGGCGCAGCGCCACGATCTCGGCATGCGCCGTCGGGTCGTGGGTGGTGATCGGCCGGTTGTAGCCGGTGGCCAGCACCTGGCCGCCGCAGACGATCACCGCGCCCACCGGCACCTCACCGGCCAGTTGCGCGTTCAGCGCCTGGTCCAGCGCCAGGCGCATGGCTTGCTCATCGGCAGATTGGGGGCTCATGGGGTGGGCGGCTTGGGCGATGCGGGGCGGATTATCAAGCCGCCCGGCGCCCCGGCCGGGCGCCTGCCGGCTTCACGCATCGGGCACACTGCGCGGCGCCGTATCCACCGGCGCGGCCAGCGTGGTGCCACCCGCCACCCGCCACCTGCCACCTGCCGCCCGCCCTGCCCCACCCCCCACCGGAGTTGCCCATGGTTTTGCCCGTCCGCGCTGTCGCCACTGCTGCCGTGGCAGCTTGCATCACCGGGGCCGCGCCGGCCGCGTGGGCCCAGGCTTTTGATGCCGTGCGGCTGTACGGCGCCGCGCCCGGCACCGACGGTGGCACGGTGGGCGCGGTCTTTATCGCCGGCAAGGCCTACCCTGGCTCGGCCCAAGACCGCAACCTGATCGTGCCGGTGATTGATTACCAGTGGCAAAACGGCTGGTTTGCCGGCGTCAGCAACGGCCTGGGCATCAACCTGGCCAGCCGCCCTGACCAGCCCTTCGGCCTGCGCCTGACCGCCGACCTGGGCCGAAAATCCAGCCGGTCGGTCGCCTTGAGCGGCATGGGCGACATCGACGCCAAGCCGGAGATCGGCGCATTTTTCAACCACACGTTCTCGCCCGCACTGTTTTTGACGTCATCGCTGCGCTACGGCGCCGGCAATGACGGCAAAGGCGCGGTGCTTGATCTGGGCGCCGGCCACAGCACCGCGCTGGCGCCGCAGTGGCGGCTGGGCCTGGGCGTGGCGGCCAGCGTGGTCAACAGCGCGTTCATGCAGTCGTATTTTGGTGTCAGCCCGGCCCAGGCCACGACCAGCGGCTACCCGGTGTACCGCCCCGCCGCCGGCCTGCGCGATGTGCGGGCCAACCTGGCGCTGACCTACCAGCTGGCGCGCCGGGCGTCGATCACCGGCGCGGCGTCGGTGGGCACCTGGCTGGGCGACGCCCGCAGCAGCCCGCTGGTGCGCCAAACCACCTCACTCACCGGGCTGGTGGTGATCGGCTACGCCTTCTGACAGGCCGCGCCGCTGTCTTGATGCTTTCTTGACAGCGACGGCCGCAATCTTGACAAGCGGGTGCGCCGTTGCGCCCGGCGGGCGGGCCAATTGCACGTGCCCTGGCATGCCGTGCATTTGGACACCCCGGCACTGCGGCGCCGGCCCGAGGCAAGCCGCCAGCCGCCGCTGCGGGCGCTGAAGCTGGCCGGGGCGCTGGGTGCGACCACCGCCACCCCGTCGGGCACCGACGCGGCGGTGGCGCTGGTGCGCTGCGCCCGTGAGCACAACCTGGCCCGGCTGGCCTCGTCAAACCCGTTGGCGCCGGTGAGCTGATGGCCCGGGTGCGGGCCCGCGTGGGGTGGATGGGCTGGCGGATGGGCTGGCGGATGGGCTGGTGGATAGCCCGTCACTGGGGCCCCGTGTGGTCGATCTCAGCCAGTGCCGCTTGCCGAATCTGGCGCTTCAAAATCTTGCCCGACGGCGTGCGCGGCAGCGGCGCGCTGGCCTTTTGCA
>JANMKO010000598.1:0-16577 GCA_031372085.1 Betaproteobacteria bacterium | reverse complement strand
GTCGATTCGGCATCGGTCAGCATGCCGGGGATGACCACCAGCACCCGGTGCTCGGGCGGGATGCCGTCGGCCAGCGCCAGCCGGGGCAGGTGGTCGGGCCGGGCCGATTCACTGACCAGCCGGTTGATCACCGCCACCACCGCCTCCGACGCCGGCCACAGCATCAGCCCGGCGCCCAGCAGTGCGCCGGCCAGCGGCCAGCCCTGGCCGGCCGGCACGGCCGCCTGGTGCAGCAGCAGCCAGGCCACCACGCCCACCGTGCCCAGCAGCAGCGAGCCCAGGTAGGCCGGCAGGGCGATGCGCCGGCCCAGCGCGCGCCAGCGCACGGCGGGCTGCTCTTGCAGGCCAAGCTGGTAGGCCAGCACCGGCCGGCCGGCACCGTGCAGCCAGTGGTCGGCCACGGTGCGGGCCGGGTCGGGCGCTGCGCTGCCTGCGCCCGGTGGCGGTGAGGCAGCCGCACGCGCCATCAAATCCAGCAGCGTCTGGCCCACCGCCACCTCACTGCGGCCGGTGCGGCGGGCCAGGTGCTCGATGGCGTGCAGGGTCTGGTCGCGGGTGCCCGACTGCTCGGCCTCAAACACCGGTGAGGTCAGCATCATGCGCATCAGCGTGCTGCTGCGGGCCACGATGTCGGGCCAGTCGGCATCGCCGATGGCGCGCAGCGAGGTCACGGCGTTGCTCACGCTCAGGTTGTCGGCGGCCTGGTCGGCGCTTTGCTGGGCCAGCAGGGCCGCGCTGTCGGGCAGGGCCTCGTGCAGCCAGGCCAGTTGGGCGTCTGACGCCGCCGCGCCAGCGTCGCTGTCGACGCCCCGGTCGCGCAGGCGCAGCGCCATCTGGCCCAGAAACATGCGCCCCACGCCGCGCAGTTGCAGCGCGGCCAGCAGCGCCGCCAGGTCGGGCAGGGCGCAGCGTGCGATCTGGTCGCAGCACAGGTTGGCGGCCTCGCGCGCGGCTTTGTGCGCGGCCACCCGCTCGGCCAGCCGGCGCAGGTTCTCGATCAGCACCACCCGCAAGGTGGTGGGCAGGGCCCACATCTCGCCCAGGTTCAGCTCGCGGGTCTCCTGGTAGGCGCTCAAGAACTGCACCAGCAGGTCTTCATCAAACGCGCCGTCAGTGTGGGCGACAAAAGCCCAGGCCACGCCGTAGATGCGCGGCAGGCCGGCCAGCGGCTTGTCCTGAAGCACCGGCAACTGGCGGAAGAAGTTGCGCGGCAAGCCGGCGCGCACCGCCTCGAGCTGGGCTTCGATGAGGTGGAAGTTGTCCAGCAGCCACTCGGCCGCCGGGCTCACGTCATAGCCGGTGGCGGCCTGCCGGCCGATGTAGGCATGGGCTTCGCGCAGCACCTCGATATTGCTTTGCAGCCGGGGTGCAAAAGTGGCCGCACGCGACGCCAGCCGGCTGGCCTGGTGGGCCTCACCCAGGCTGCGCCCATGCTGGGCAAAGCGCTGCGGGCCGAAGACCTCAGACCGTATCGGCGCCTCGGCCGGCCCGCGTGCGCCGTCGAGGATGTCGCACAAGGCCCGTGGCGCCTGGGGGACCAGGCGCTGCAGTGGGTCTTGCGCCATCACTTCAGGCCGCCAGGCCGATCACAGCAAACACGACCGCGATGACGGCCAGCGTGGTGACAAACCGGGCGGCGATGGCGCCGTGCGTGGTCTCAGCCAGGCAATGCAGGGTGAACAGCCGGCCGCGCTGGCCCTGGCAGTGGTGGAGGTGGTCGCCCAGCGCCGACAGCTCTTGCGGTGAGGTGTCAGCGGCATGGCCAAAGGAGGCGGTGCTCCAGCTGGGGGTGGACCGGGTCAAAGTAGTCATCAACAACTCCGCTGCGACGGCGCGCGGCCGCTGCACTGGGGGGGGCAGGCCGGGCCGCAGACGGCGCCCGGGGGGGATTTGCGCACGGCTTGCAACGGGGCCTCGGGCCGCTGGCAGCGCTGTGTTGCTTAACGTGAAGGGTAGGCGCCGGGGCCCGCAAAGTCTGTCGGATAGCAGGCCGCGCCGCCGCCAGCGCGCGGGAAAGGTTGCAGCGGGCGCGGCGCCGGGCAGTCCGCTGGACCCGCCGGGCAATCCGTCAGCGCTGGCCCAGCTGAACCAGCCGGGCCTCCAGCGCGTCGATGCGGTCCAGCAGCTCCAGCACCAGGGCCACGCCGTGCGGGCTCAAGTCCAGGCCCTGCGTCAGGCGCAGCGCCCGGCGCGCGCGTTGCAGGCTGGCGCCGGCAAAGCGCCAGGGCTCGGCGCCGGGCTGCACGGGGCTGAGCACGCCCTCTTGCACCAGCGCCAGGATCGTCGTGCTGTCCACCCGGCAGGCGCGGCTCAACTCCACCAGCGTGAGGCTGAAGTGCGCGTCCACCTGCACGGCGGTGCTCAGCGGGGATGGCGTGGGTTTCATGCTGCGGGCGCCTCCAGCGTGCTGCGCGGGTTGAAATCGGCAAAACTGGTGGCCAGGCTGCGGTAAGCCTGCCGCGCTGCGTCACTGTCGGCCGGCGGCAGGGCCACGGCCAGCAGCACATAAAAATCACCCGGCGGCTGGCTGGGCAGGCCTTTGCCCTTCAGCCGCAGCCGGCGGCCGGGCCGGGATGCCGCCGGCACCGTCAGCTCGATCTGGCCGTCGGGCAGCGGCACCGTCACGCTGGCGCCCAGCGCCGCCTCCCACGGCGCCACCGGCAGATCGAGGTAGACATCGCGGCCGTCCAGCCGAAACCGGCGGTGCGGCAGGATCTCGATCTCCAGGTACAGATCCCCCGCCGGGGCCGGCCCGTGGCCCGGCCCGCCCTGGCCGGCCAGCCGCAACTGCTGGCCGTTGCGCACGCCTTTGGGGATGTTGACCGCCAGCACCCGCTCAACCAGCGCCACCGTGCCGTCGGCGCCGGCCTTGGGCATGCGCAGCGACAGCGTGCGCTCGCCGCCCTGGTAGGCGTCTTCCAGCGTCAGGCTGATCCTGGCATGGTGGTCGGTGCCGGCCCGGGCGCGCGGCGCGCTGCCCGGGTCGCGCTGGCCCGCCGCGCCGTGGCGGCCAAAGAGCTGCTCAAAAAATGCGCTGTGGTCGCCGTCCATGCCGTCAAAACCGCCGTCAGCACCGTCGGCGCCGGCGCCGCTGAACTCAAACCCGCTGGCCCAGCCCGGCGGTGGGTTGAAGCCGCCAGCGCCGCCACCGGGGCCGGCGTCATGGCCATAGCCTTGGCGATAGCGGGTCTCGATCGCGTCGTAGGCCGCCCGGCGTTCCACATCGTGCAGCGCCTCATGGGCCTCGGCCACCTCTTTGAAGCGCGCCTCGGCGTCGGGCTCTTTGCTCACGTCGGGGTGGTATTTGCGCGCCAGCTTGCGGTAGGCGCGCTTGATCTCGTCGGCACTGGCGGTGCGGGCCAGGCCGAGCGTCTTGTAATAGTCCTTGAACTCCATCCGGGCCTTCCCGCGCAACCGCCGCCAGCCGGCAGGCGGCGCCGGTGAGGGGGCACAGTGCGCCCGCACAGGCCCAATGTCTGTACGCTGGCGAACACGGCTTTCAGGCTGCGATTGCCTATAGTTCTGGCCTGTCACCGTCCCATCCCGCTTGCAACCGCGCGTGCGCTGTGTTGGCACACGCGCTAAAAACACAGCCAGCCCCAACCCCCTCGATGGCCCCGCTGCCCAATCCCCGCGCCAACCACCTGTTGGCCGCTTTGCCGCGGCCCGAGTGGGCGCGCTGGCTGCCGCAACTCGAGCTCACCGACATGCCGCTGGGCCAGGTGCTGTATGAGTCGGGCCGCACGCTGGACCATGTGTATTTCCCCACCACGGCCATCGTCTCGCTGCTGTACGTGATGGAAAACGGTGCCTCGGCCGAGATCGCGGTGGTGGGCAACGAGGGCCTGGTGGGCATCTCGCTGTTCATGGGCGGCGGCTCTACCCCCAGCCGGGCGGTGGTGCAGAGCGCGGGCCGGGGCTACCGCCTGGCGGCGCAGGCGATGAAAGAAGAGTTCAACCAGGCCGGCCCGGTGATGCACCTGATGCTGCGCTACACCCAGGCGCTGATCACCCAGATGGCGCAGACGGCGGTGTGCAACCGCCACCACACCCTTGACCAGCAACTGTGCCGCTGGCTGTTGTTGAGCCTGGACCGGCTGGCCGGCACCGAGCTGCAGATGACGCAAGAGCTGATTGCCAACATGCTGGGCGTGCGCCGCGAGGGCGTGACGGCGGCCGCGCTGAGCCTGCAGCACGCCGGGTTGATCCGCTATGCCCGGGGCCGCATCTCGGTGCTGGACCGGCCCGGGCTGGAGCGGCGCACCTGCGAGTGCTACGGCGTGGTCAAGCGCGAGTACGACCGCCTGCTGCCCGACCGGCCGGCTGCCTGACAGCGCTGCCACCGGGGCTGCCGCACCGGGACTGCCGCACCGGGACTGCCGTCGCAGGCCGGCCATCGGCTGCTTTGTGCGCTGGGCAACAGTCAACCGGCGCGGGTCGGGGCAGACTGGCGTCATGGACCCTCACTTGGTCAAGCCCGGCGCGGCCGGGCCGGCCCCCGCCGACCCGGCGCCCCGGACGCCGCGTTGCGGGGCGCCGGCCCACAGGCCATCCGATCGCCCATCCGATAGCCCTTTGCAAACCCCGTCCGCGCTGGCGTTGGCCCCGTCCGAGCCGTGCCTGCCCCGGTGCAACCAGTTGATCGAGCGCTTGCCGCCTGCCGACCGCCAGCGCCTGCTGGCGGTCTGCGACTGGGTGCCGCTGCCCTTGTCGGACGTGCTGTGCGCGCCCGACCAGGCCAGCGAGCATGCGTATTTCCCCGCCAGCGGGGTGATCTCGATGGCGCTGCTGGCCGATGCCCACCCGGGCCTGGAGGTGGGCATGGTGGGGTGCGAGGGCATGCTGGGTCTGCCATTGGCGCTGGGCGTGCAGGGTGAGCCGCTGCGCGCCACGGTGCAAGGCGCGGGCGCCGCCTGGCGCCTGCCGGCGGCCGCGCTGCGGCGCGAGATGGCTGGCGGCAGCGCCTTGCGCAGCCTGTTGAGCCGCTATGTTTTTGTGCGCATGGCCGAGCTGGCCACCGGCGCCGCCTGCCAGCGCTTTCACCTGATCGGCCCGCGCCTGGCGCGCCGCCTGCTGATGAGCCAGGACCGCGCCGGTGCCCAGCGCTTCCATGTCACGCAAGAGTTTCTGGCCAACATGCTGGGCGTGCGCCGGGTGGGCGTGACCACCGCCGCTGCGGCCTTGCAGCGCAGCGGGGTGATCGCCTACCACCGCGGTGACCTGACCGTGCTCGACCGCCCCGGGCTGGAGGCCGCCGCGTGCAGTTGCTATGCCCGTGACCGCCAGTCGTACGCCCGGCTGATGGGTTGACGGGCTGATGGGTTGACGGGTTGACGGGCTGACGAACTGACGAACTGACGAACTGACGAACTGACGAACTGGCGGGCTGATGGGCGCATCACCCGATGAATACCACGCACTGAGCCGTTTTCTCCCTGCCCCTTGCCCCTTGCCCCCGCTGCCGCCCCGGTGGCCGTGCCGATGACCCCGCCAACTGCCCCCACCCCGCCGCCGCCCCGCACCCCGTCCCAGCGCCGCCCGCGCTGGCGGGCCAACGCCGTGCTGCCGGGGTTGCTGGTGCTGCTGCTGGGCGCGGTGGCGGTGGGCGAGTGGCTGGGCTGGCCGATGCTGGTCGGGCCACTGCAGAACCGGCTGTCGGCGCTGCTGCACCGTCCGGTGCGTCTGCTGGATGCGGTGACGGCGCTGCCCGCTGCGGTGCCGGCAGCGGGACCGATCGCAGCATCGGCATCAGCATCCGCATCGGCATCGGCATCGGCATCCGCATCCGCATCCGCATCCCGGGCCGCATCCGCGCCCGCAACGGCCGCCACCGCCGACCCCGCCGTGCCCACCGGCGTGCGCATGCGCTTTATCGGCGGCCTGCGGCTGTGGGTGCCGCAGCTGGAGGTGGCCGCCCCCGCCTGGAGCCCGGCCACGCGCACGCTGCTGGCGCGCGACCTGGTGCTGGCGCTGCGCTACAGCGATCTGTGGCGGGCCTGGCGTGGCCAGCCGCTGCGCATCGAGCGCCTGCAGGCCAGTTGGCTGGACGCCCGGCTGGAGCGCCTGGCCGACGGCCGCGCGTCGTGGCAATTTGGCGCGCCGCCCGCCCCCAGCGCGGCGCCGCCGCCGCCGCTGCTGCCCACCTTTGGCCTGCTGCAGATCACCCGTGGCCGCCTGCAAGTGGCCGACCAGCCACTGACGCTGCTGGCCGACGCGGCCTGGTCGCTGCTGGACCGCCCGGCGCCGCTGGGCGGCAGCGCGCTGCAGCTCGATGCCACCGGCACCTACCGGCAGTTGCCGCTGAAGGTGTCGCTGGCGGCGGCGGGCACCTTGCCGGGGCTGCCGGCCGGCGCGGCCAGCGCGGGCGCGGCGGCGGGTGAGCCTGCGGTGGCCGGTGCGGCACTGCCGATCACGCTGCAGGCCACGGTGGGCCGCGCCGGCATCAGCTTCAACGGCCAGGCGGCCGACGTGCTGCACCTGCAAGGCGTGAGCGGGCGCTTCACGTTGCGTGGCCCGTCGCTGGCGGCCGTGGGCGATCCGGTGGGCGTCACCCTGCCCACCACCGCGCCCTTCCGGGCCGAGGGCACGCTGCTGCGCCAGGGCACCGACTGGCGCGTGGTGCTGGACGCGGCCAGCATCGGCGCCAGCCACTTGAACGGCGCGTTTCTATACCAGGCCGGGCTGCCGGTGCCGATGTTGTCGGGCCGGCTCGGCGGCAGCCGGCTGGCGCTGGCCGACCTGGGGCCGGCGGTGGGCGCCGGGCCCCCGGTGGCCGCGCCCACCCTGGTGGGGCCGGCGGCAGCGGCAGCGGTGGTGGCGGCCGCCGTGGCCAGCCCGACGGCGGCGGTGGTGGTGGCCGCCACGGTGCTGGCGGCGGGGCCGACCGCCACCGCCCCGGCCGGTGCGTCACGCAGCGCACCGGCCACCGCCCGGCAAGCCGCCAAGCCGCCCGGTGAGCTGTCTGTCGATCCGTCCGCTGAACCGTCCGCTGAACCGTCCACCGAGCCGCCCGCCGAGTTAGGCGCCAAGCCGCCCGCCAAGCCTTCCGCCAATTCGCCCGGCAAACCGTCCGCCGATCCGCCCGCCAAGCCACCCGCCCTGCGCCCGGCCCGGGCCCAGGCGCCGGGCAAGGTCTTGCCCGACCGGCCGTTTGACCTGGCCGCGCTGCGCGTGATGGACGCCAATGTGTTGATCGACATCGCCGAGGTCGATCTCAATACCCAGCGCCTGCAGCCGTTGCGCCCGCTGCGCACCCGCCTGACCCTGGCCGGCGGCGTGCTGACCCTGCATGAGCTGGACGCCCGCACCGCGCAGGGCCGGCTGCAGGGCGATGTGGCGCTGGACGGCCGCAGCGCGCTGGCCTTGTGGACGGCCAGGCTGCGCTGGGACGGCGTGCGGCTGGAGCAGTGGGTGCAGCAAGACCGTGCCGCCGGCAAGCCGCCGTATGTCTCGGGCCGGCTGAACGGCCGCACCACGCTGGCCGGGCAGGGCCGGTCCACCGCCGAGATCCTGGCCAGCCTGAAGGGCAATGTGCACACCGAGCTGCGTGACGGCACGGTGTCGCATCTGGCGGTGGAGGCCGCCGGGCTGGACGTGGCCGAGGCGCTGGGCCTGCTGGTGGTGGGTGACAAGGTTTTGCCGGTGTCGTGCGCGGTGGGCGATCTGGTGGTCGAGCGCGGCGTGTTCCGGCCCCGCGTGCTGGTGATCGACACGGCCGATTCGGCGCTCTGGGTCGAGGGCTCGCTGTCGCTGGCCACCGAGGCGCTGGATTTGCGGCTGGTCGTCAGCCCGAAGGATTTCAGCCCGCTGGCGCTGCGCATGCCGTTGCGGGTGCGCGGCACGTTCGGCGCACCGGCGCTGTCGCTTGAGCCGGGCCGGCTGGCGCCCAAGCTGGCGGCAGCGGCGTTGCTGGCGCTGATCAACCCGCTGGCCGCGTTGATCCCGCTGATCGACCCGGGCGACGCCGAAGCGGCCAAAAAGGGCGCGGCCGGCTGCCAGAGCCTGATGGACCGGCATGCGCAGCGCCAAGGCGGCAGGGCCGACCAGCACCCGGACAAAGAGCGCCCGGAAAAAAAGCGCCCGGCCACCAGCGGCGGCGCCAAAGCCACGTCGTGAGCGCAGCGGCCGGCCCGGCGCCCTGTGACGGGCCCCTTTCGCCCTGCCGGAGGAAGGTCGGGATGCGGGGCGTTGCCAAAGCCACGTCAGGTTCGACCCGGCACCAATGCGCCGCTGCCTGCGGCAGGGTGCCACTGAATAAACCCGTCGCAGTGTTCGCCACCGCACGGTTTGGCGCAGGCCCCGGCCGTAGGCTGGCTGGCCTGCGCACGCTGCACAAGCCGCATGCCCCACCGCCGCCGCACCCGCTGCAAGCCCGGCGGCGCCGATTCTCAACCGTGAAGGACACCCGATGAAACCCGTTTTTTACCTCCCCGCCCTGCTTGCCGCGCTCAGCCTGGCGGCCTGTGACAAGCCCACTGTTGTCAACGTGCCGGCCACCACCACCCCCGTGCCGGGCCCGGCGGGCCCCACCGGTGCCACCGGCATGCCCGGGGCCACCGGCAGCCAGGGCGCATCGGGCCCGGCTGGCGAAGGCACCACGGTGATCGTGGTGCCGCCGGCCGTGCCGGCGTCCGGCACCTGAGCCGGCACCACCACCTGACCCCACCACAACAAGGAGCACCGCATGAGCTTGGGCACTATTTTGTTGATCGTCCTGATCTTGGTCTTGATCGGCGTCTTTCCGGCCTGGCCGCACAGCAGTGGCTGGGGTTACGGCCCCAGTGGCGGCATCGGGCTGGTGGTGGTGATCCTGGTCGTGTTGTTGCTGATGGGCCGGTTGTGAGCCCGGGCCGGCCCCGGTCCGCGCTGCGCGACACGGTGCCGGCGCACACGCACTGAGCCCGCCCCGCACCCGTCCCATGCACCGCGTCGCCCCGTTGTGGCCTGCCCGGCCACACCGGTGCAGCGCGCCAGCCCGCCGCATCGCGTGGGTGGGTGCAGCGGTCGTTTTTGCGGCGGGTGCGGGTTGCAGCAGCCTGCCCACCATCGTGCCCGACCTGGCGCCGGTGCGGGGCCGGGCGCTGCCGTTGCAGATGCAGGGGGCGGCCGGGCCGTTGTCGGCCACGCAAAGCCGGGCCGTGCTGGCCCGCCTGCAACGCCGCAGCCCCGACACCAGCATCTTTGATCGCCACCTGGCGCTGGAAGAAGAGATCACCGGCCACCCGCTGACCACCGGCAACCGGGTGCAACTGCTGCAGGATGGCCCCGCCACCTACGCCGCGATGTTGGCCGCCATCGCCGGTGCGCGTGACCACATCCACATGGAAACCTACATCCTGGAGGACGACGCCGTCGGCCGCCAGTTTGCCCAGGCGCTGATCGACAAGCAGGCCCAGGGCGTGCAGGTGAACCTGGTGCACGACAGCTTGGGCACGCTGGGCACGCCGGCGGCGTTTTTTCAGCGCCTGACCGACGCCGGTGTGCAGGTGCTGGCCTTCAACCCTGTCAACCCGCTGGCGCTGCGCCAAGATTGGGCCTTGAACCAGCGTGACCACCGCAAGCTGCTGATCGTGGACGGCCGCACCGCGTTTCTGGGCGGCATCAACATCAGCAGCGTGTACTCGGGCGGCTCGTTCGGCCGCGTCGCCCAGCCCCGGCCCACCACCGGCCCGGCCTGGCGCGACACCGATTTGATGCTGCAAGGCCCGGTGGTGGCCGATTTGCAAAAGCTGTTTCTGGCCACCTGGGCCCAGCAGCAGGGCCCGGCATTGGTGCAGAAAGCCTGGTTCCCGGCGCCGGCCAGCCCCGGCACCCACGTGGTGCGGGCCATCGGCAGCTCACCGCTCGACCCGTTCAGCCAGATTTACGCCACGCTGCTGTCGGCCATCGGCAGCGCCGAGACCAGCGTGCACCTGACCAACGCCTACTTTGCGCCCGATCCGCAATTGCTGGCCGCGCTGTCGGCCGCAGCCGCCCGGGGGGTGGACGTCAAGCTCATCCTGCCCGGCAAGACCGACTCGTGGCTGGTCTTCCACGTCGGCCGGGGTTACTACACCCAGCTGCTGCTGGCCGGCGTGAAGATTTATGAGCGCCACGGCGTGATCCTGCACGCCAAGACCGCGCTGATCGACGGCGTCTGGGCCACGGTGGGATCGACCAACCTCGACTGGCGCAGCTTTTTGCACAACTTCGAGTTGAACGCGGTGGTGCTGGGCGCCGAGTTTGGCAGCCAGTTGCAGGCCATGTTCGACCGCGACCTGGCCGCGTCCCAGCCGGTGCTGCTGGGCCCGTGGCAGCAGCGCCCGCTGGACCTGCGCGCCAAGGAGTGGCTGGCCCGGCTGTGGGCCTACTGGCTGTGACGCCGGCCCGCCAGCCCGGCCCGCCGCAGCTTGCGTGGTGCGGTTTATAACAGCCACAATGTGCGACAACGCACAGACCCCGGTTTGGTCACCCCCTACAACCGGCGGGCCTGGCCTGGCTTGAACAGCGGGCCGGCCCCTGCAGCGTGTGGCACAGCCCGGGTGCCCGCCCGATTTTGTGGACCTTTCGACATGAAACACCGCCCCGAACCCGGCAACCCACCGCATCGCAAGGCCCGGGCCGACGCCCAGATGTTTGAAGCCCGACACGCCACCACGCCGGCCCTGCCGCCGCCGCAGCCGCCGCGCGTGCCGCCGGGTGTGCAAGCCGGCCTGCAACCTGGCCTGCAACCTCATGCGCAACCTGGCCCGGCCGCCGACGGCGCGCTGCAAGATTGGGCCGTGTTGATGGACGCTGTAAAGGCCCGCTTGCTTGAATTGGTGGGCCCGCACGGTGCCTCGTCACCTGCGCAGCCTGAGCCCGGCCTGGCGTTGGGGCTGCGCAGCGGCGTGCTCGACTGTGTGGACGCACTCGATCATCTGCAGGCCATGTTGCTGCCGGCACTGGCCAGCGTTCACCCCACCGAGCAACGCGCCGTCGACGCCCACGTCGCGTGGTGGCAGGCCAGCGATGCCCTGGCCAGCGATGGCCAGACCCGCGACGCCCTGACCAGCCACCCGCTGGTCGACGCGCCGGCCGATGCCCAGGCCGATGCCCAGGCCGACACCCCCCCGGCCTTGCAGGACCGGCTGACATCGCTGCCCAACGGCCGCTATTTTCGAAGCCGGCTGGCCCAGGCGTTGGACCCGGCCCGGCCACACGACACGCCGCTGGCCCTGATGGCGCTGGACCTGGACGGCTTTGACGCCATCAACGACGCCCACGGGCCCAATGTGGGCGACGCGCTGCTGCAAATCGTGGCCGCCCGGCTCAAGCGCGCGGTGCGGGTGCATGACATGGTGGGCCGGCTGGGCAACGACATGTTTGCCTGCCTGCTGCACGGCAGCATCAGCCCGCAGCAGCTGCGCCGGTTGGCCGGCAAGCTGACCGACGCGGTGGCCGCGCCAATGCAGATTGGCGCACTCCGTTTGACGGTGCGGGCCAGTGTGGGCTTGGCCCGCTGCCCCGCCGACGCGCAGACCGTCGACGCGCTGTTGCACTGCGCACACCAGGCGCGGGCCCACGCCAGGCGGCCGACGGCAGGACCGGCCAGCGTGGATCTGCCGGACGCGCCCGACGCCGCAGGCCCGGACTGGCAGCCCGGCGCCTACAACGGGGACGACGCGGCGCCGCGCCAGTCGGCCGGGTCGCGCGCCGCCGGCTGATCGTCCGGCCCGGACGGCCGTGTCGGCGCGGCTGCCCGGTGCGTCTTGGCATGCAGGCCGTGGCTCAACAGTTGCGGCAGCAGCCCGGCCAGCAACGCAGCCACCGCACCCGACCGCACCACCCAGCGCCACGGCCGCAGCCAGCCCAGTGCCGCGCCCACCAGGCCCGCGCCCAGCACCAGCGCCACCGGGTGCTGGCGGGCCAGCGGTTTGACCAGCACATTGCCGGCATCGACGGCCAGCAGGCCGTACACCCGCCACGGGTGGCGGCTCCACCACAGGCGCAAGCCCTCCAGCAGCACGCCCGCTCCCGGCAGGGCTGCCAACTGGGCCAACCAGCCACCTGCCGGCCTGCCGGCCGCTGCGCGCTGGCGGGCACTGGCGGCGCCCGGGTCGTGCAGCGCCAGGCGCAACTGCTCACGCGATTGGGCCAGCCGGCCGGCGGCGTCCAGCGCGTTTTGGGTCAGGCCCGGCGGGGTGCTGCTCATCGCCGGCCCGCCTCACGCAGCATGCGCACATCGGCGTGCAGTTGTTGGCGCAGCAGATCGAAGGCCCGGTCAGCCGACGGCCGTGCCGCCAGACCACAGACGATGGCCAGCAGCACCGCCAGCAGCGGCGTCCCCCACAGCGCCCACGGCGCCCGCACATCGGCCGGTGGGCTGACGGCCCACAGCATCAGTGCCACGCCGGCCAGTGTCAGTGCAATCACCGCACAGGCCACCAGGCCGGCGGTCCAAATGGCTTGCCGCCGCCAGCCGGCGCTGGCCAGCGCCAGCTCCGCCGTGGCCAATTCGGCATAGGCCTCGGCATGGTCAACCAGCAACTGCGGCTGGGTGGCAACCAGCGCCAACAAGGGATGGATCATGGTGGGCGGGGGCCGACAGGTGGGGGCTCAGGGCGGCCGGCGCGGTTGATGCGCCGGGCCGGCACTATCAGTGGCGGCTTGAGCGGGCCATCAGGCCCACCAGCGCCATCAGCGCGGCGCCGGTGGCCGCGGCCATCAACATCGACTTCACCGGCTCGTCTCGGATGTAGCTGACGGTGTAGTCCGACGCATCACGGGCGCTGTTGCGCAGTTGCTGTGATCGGTCGCGCAGCGCGTCCGTGCCGCGCTGCACCAGCGCGCTGGCCTGGTCGGTGACGCGGTTGACCACCGGGGCGGCGCCGTCGCGCAACTCTTGCGCCGAGTCGGCCAGGTTGTTCAGCGCGTTGTTCACCATGCCCTGGGTGGATTTGATCGCGTCTTGCGCCGAGCGTGAGGCGCCGTCGGCCAGTTGGTTGGTCGTGTCGGTGGTTTTGGTGTCGTACATGATTTGTCCTTGAGTGGGGTGGAGAGGGAAGTGCGTCAGCCGGTGCGGGCCGGCGTCAGCGTTTGCGGCTCAAGCCGAATAAAAAACTCGCCACCGCCAGGACGGCGAAGACGAAAAACAGAATCTTGGCAATGCCCACCGCGCTGGCGGCGATGCCGCCAAAGCCAAAAAGAGCCGCAATCAGGGCAATGACAAAAAATACGACGGCGTAGTGCAGCACGGCGGGGCTCCTGGAGGGTGGGACGGGCGGATTGACGGGATGGCGGACGGGCGGGCCCGGCGCCGCGCCAGCGGCTTGAAGCGGCGGTGTGAACGCCGTGACAGCAGTGTGTCCGCCGCCGGCAGCCGCGGCGATAGGTTGAGCCGCTGCACCGCCGTAGGGAGCGCGAGCAAGCCCACGTAGGACGCGGCCGACAGCGCCGGGCCCTCCCGGCCGGGCCCGGCCCGGCCCGGCCCGGCCAGCCCGTCCGGATGGGCCCGTCGCTCAGTCCAGCCTAATCAGCCCGCCCGGATGGGTGTGGCCGTCTTCCACCAGGGGCAGGCTGACGTGCAATTCAGTGCCTTGCCCGGGCGCGGCCACCAGCCGCAGCGTGCCGCCTTCGGACTCGATGCGGAACCGCATGCCCACCAGGCCGTACACCGAGTGGGTGCGCACGGCCGGATCAAAGCCCACGCCATCGTCGCGCACCAGCACTTGCACCTGGCCGGCCTGCTCAGCCAGGCTGACCCAGACATTGCGCGCCTGGGCGTATTTGCTGATGTTGGTCACCGCCTCTTGCACCAGCCGGTAGACCACCAGCTCGGCGCCGGGCCCCAGTTTGACGGGCGCCAACGTGGGGTGCACCTGCACGCCCGAGCGCTCGGCAAACTCGCGCAGCAGGATGTCGAGCGTGGCCACCAGGCCCAGGTTGCCCAGCGTGGACGGCCGCAGATCCTCAATGATGCGCCGGCCCAGCGCGATGCTGCTGTTCAGGGTGGCCACCAGGTGGGCCAGCCGCTCCAGCGCCTCGGGCGCGCTGCCGGCCAGGCGCGATTTGATGCGCGCGGCGTCCAGCTTGGCCGATGTCAGCAGCGCGCCCAGCTCGTCGTGCAGGTTGCGCGCCAGCCGGGCGCGCTCGTCCTCGCGCGCGGTTTGCAGGTGGTGGGTCAGCTCGGTGAGCTGGCCGGTGCGGTCGTGCACCTCGATGTCGAGCCGGTCTCGCTCGGCCTGCACGATGCGCTTGAGCTCTTGCTGGTGCGTCTGGCCCAGCCCGGATTGGCGCAAAAACAACAGCAACGCCAGCAGCGTGAGCAGGCTCAACGCGGCCATGCCCACGCGGCCACGCAGCAGTGTGCGGTTCAGGTCGGCCCGGCTCAACGCCGACTGGCTGGCCTGGTAGGCCAGCAACTGCACGCTGAGCGCGCGGATGGCGTCCATCTGCTCTTTGCCGATGTTGCTGAGGATGATCTCGATCGCGACCGCATTTTTGTGCTCATCGTGCAGGCGCAGCGTCAAGGCCAGCTCAGACAGCTTGGCGTCCGTCAGGCCGTGCAGGCGGCCGACCATGGCCAGCGGCTCGGCGGTTTTGGCGTAATACGCCTCCAGCGTCCTGAAAGCCGTGCGGGTGCTCAACAACGCCTGGTTGTAGGGCAGCAGGTAGTCGGGCCGGCTGGTCAGCAGGTAGCCGCGCTGGCCCGACTCGGCATCGAGCATGCTGCGCTCCAGGCCCTGGATCGTCTCGCGCACCAGGCGCATCTCGCCCAGGTCTTCGATCTCGCCCAGCGACTGCCAATACGAGCCCTCGCTGACAAACACCATCGCCGCCGCGCCCACGCAGGCCAGCGCAAACACGATCGGGCTTTGCTTGACGACGGTGATCAGGTGCATGCCGTGCTGCCTGCAAAAAGTGGGATCATTCCGGGCCGACGGAGACGCCAACCATGATTCGAATTGCGATTGTTGATGACCACGCGATGGTGCGCGCCGGCCTGCGCCAGTTCTTTGCCGAGCAGCCTGACTTCACCGTGGTCGGCGAGGCGTCCAACGGCCGCGAGGCGCTGGACATCGTGCGCAAGGGCGAGGTGGACGTGATCGTGCTGGACATCTCGATGCCCGACCAAAGTGGCGTCGATGCGCTGGCCGCCATCAAGGCCCGGGCGCCAGACCTGCCGGTGCTGATCCTCAGTGGCTTCCCCGAGGCGCACTACGCCACCACCTTGCTGCGCCAGGGTGCGGCCGGCTACCTGAACAAGGATTGCGACCCCGACGACATCATCAAGGCCATCCGCACCGTGTACCGGGGCCGCAAGTACATCACCGCCGGCGTGGCCGAGCGGCTGGCCGAAGGCCTGAGCCGGGGCGACGACAAGCCGCCGCATGAGCATCTGTCTGAGCGTGAGCTGCAGGTGTTCTTGCGCCTGGCCAAGGGCGAGACCATCGGCCACCTGGCCGACAGCATGTCGCTGTCGGTCAAGACGGTCAGCACCTACCGCACCCGGGTGATGGAGAAGATGCAGCTGGCGTCGAACAGCGACCTGACGTATTACGCGCTGAAAAACGGCTTGATCCAGTAGCGGGCGCAGCCGCCGTGGGCAGCGCCCGGCGCGCACCGCGTCAGGCCAGTGTGTCGTGGCCATTGCGGCCAGCGCGCTCTAGCGTCAGCTCACCGCAATAACTGATCAGCGCATCGATGTCGTTGGATTTGTCGAACACCCGGTTGGCACCCATCTCCAGGCATTTCCGCCGCATGTCGGCGGTGGCGTAATTGCTCAGCACCACCAGCTTGGCGGCCGGCGACATGGCACTGGCGCCGCGCAGCACGCCCAGGCCCGAGCCGCCCTTGAGAAAAATGTCGATGATCACCAGATCGACCTCATGCTGCGGGCCCAGCAGCCACTGCAGCGCGGTGGCTTCGTCCTCGGCCGTGCCCACCACCTCAAGCGGCACCAGCTCTTCGAGCGTCGCGATCAGGTTCTCGCGGATGACCGGGCTGTCTTCGACGATGTAGGTCTTGAGCGGCTGCATGGACAGGGGCAAGGGTGTTCGGGATCGGTACCGGCTGGATTCTCGCCGCCGGCCCCGGCAGCACCGTGCGCCTGTGCATTCGTCGCTTCGGGCCTGTGTGTATTTGTGCAGCCGGCATGGCCTGCGCATCGGGCGCACACAACACACTGCCACCCAGTATGCGGTGCTCGCCCAGGCATCACCATGAGGTGCAACGCCGATAGCCGGTCAGACCCGTCCTACAAACCGTGTGGCGCTGCCTGGCTCGGCCGTAGGACATGCACTACGGCCGCTGGCGGCACCGTCTGCTGGCGCCGGGCGGGCCGGGTTTTGATACTGGAGGCGCGTTTGCAGCGGCGCTGACCAGCTCGGGCGGCACCGATGCCGGCGCAGCAAAGGATAAATCCGATGACATCCCCCCTGAAATACGCGGTCGCGCTGGCCGCTGCGGCGCTGGCGTCGCAGGCTGCGGCGCAAATTACTTTTTACCAGCACGACGGCTTTGGCGGCCGGTCCTACACCACCACCCAGTCGATCGAGAATTTTGTCAACATCGGCTTCAACGACCAGGCGTCATCGGTGGTGGTGGCGCGTGACCGC
>JANMKO010000548.1:0-12356 GCA_031372085.1 Betaproteobacteria bacterium | reverse complement strand
GCCGTCACCTGGCTTTGAGCCAGCACCGCGCCGGCCTGGCCGCACTCATTCCGTCTTTCCCAACTATCCAGGATTTTGATGATCGACCCCCTCAGCCTGGCCAGCCATGGCCCCGTGATCCCGGTGATCGTGCTGCATCGGGTGCAAGACGCGGTGCCGCTGGCCGAAGCGCTGCTGGCCGGCGGCGTCAAGGTGCTGGAGGTGACGCTGCGCACGGCCGTGGCGTTGCAGTGCATCGAGGCCATTGCCCGGGCCGTGCCCGACGCCGTGGTGGGTGCGGGCACCATCCGCAACGCGCAAGATGCCCAGGCTGCGCTGGACGCCGGCAGCCGCTTTGCCGTCAGCCCCGGCTACACCCCGGCGGTGGGCGCCGCCTGCCGCCGCATCGGGCTGCCGCTGCTGCCCGGCGTGGCCAGCGCCAGCGAGGTGATGGCAGCCAGCGCCGATGGCCTGGGGTTTCTCAAGTTTTTCCCGGCGCAGCAGGCCGGCGGGCTGGCCATGCTGAAGGCGCTGGGTGGGCCGTTCCCGGACATTGTTTTTTGCCCCACCGGCGGCATCAGCCTTGAGACCGCGCCGCAGTTTCTGGCGCTGGCCAACGTCAAGGTGTGCGGCGGCTCGTGGCTGACGCCGGCCGACGCCGTGGCCGCTGGCGACTGGGCCCGCATCACCCGGCTGGCGCGGCAGGCGCAGGCGCTGCGCGCCTGAGCGGGTTGCAGCGCGGCTCGGTCAGGTGGCCCCGCCGTCTCAGGCGCCCGGGCGCTCGATCAGCTCGATCTTGTAGCCGTCGGGGTCGGTGATGAAGGCGATCACCGTGCTGCCGCCCTTCACCGGGCCCGGCTCGCGGCTGATGGCACCGCCCAGCGCGGCGGCCTGGCCGCGCAGCGCATGGCAAGTGGCCGCTACATCGGTCACGCCAATCGCGACATGGCCAAAGGCCGTGCCAAGGTCGTATTTGTCAACGCCGTGGTTGTAGGTCAGTTCGATCTCGGCCTGGCCCGGGTTGCCGCCGTAGCCGACAAACGCCAGGTCGTATTGCTGATCGGGCCGCAGCGTGGTGCGCAGCAAATCCATGCCCAGCACCTGGGTGTAGAAGTTGATCGAGCGTTGCAGGTTGCCGACCCGCAGCATGGTGTGCAGCATGCGCATGGTGATCCTTGGGTTGAAGGGTGGATGGGTTGAGGGGTTGAAGGGTTGACGGGTTGAACGCCGCGCGCCCGGCCCACCTGGGCCACGGCCGCCGAAGCGCGATGGCCTATTTTTGGTCCAACCAGACCGCCAGGCCCTGGGCATTGAGCTCGATGTCGAGCGCCAGCAAGCCCAGGCCCGCTGGCACGTCGGCCACGCCGTGGTGCTGCAACTGCGCCGCGTAGCACTGGGCCAGGCCGGTTTTCAGCGCCGCATGGCGGTCTGGTGCGGCGCGCGCCGACTCGGCCAGCGCCACCATCGCGTCGATCTGCTCGAACAACAAATCGGCCAGGCGCCGCACGTCGTCCACACCGCTGCCCACCCGGCCGTAGTGCGTGAGGTACATGCACCGGGGCTGGTCGGCCAGCAACCGATGGATGGAGTGGCGCAGCGCGTCCGGGTCAAACTGCACCGGGGTGGACGTGGGCAGTATCCAGGCGCCGGCAGCGCTGTCGAACTCGCGGTAGCTCAGGCCGAAGGTGTCGCCGGTGAACCAGCCCTGGCTGCGCGCGTCCCAGATGCAGTGGTGGTGGCGGGCATGGCCGGGGGTGTCGATAAAGCGCAGCGGCCGGCCAGCCAGCGCAAGCACCTGGCCGTCGGTGGTGGCGCGCACCCGGTGGGCCGGCACCGGCACCAGCGTGCCGTAGGCGGCGTCCATCTCGTGCTGCCCGTACACCGCCAACGCGCCCTGGTACAGCGCCTGCGGATCGACCATGTGGCGCAGGCCACGCGCCTGCACCCACATCGTGGCGCAGGGCAACTGCTGCATCAGCAGGCCGGCGCCGCCGGCATGGTCGAGGTGCACATGGGTCAGGATGACGAAGTCCACCGCCTCGGGCGGCAGGCCCATGTCGTCCAGCGCGGCCAGCAGCCGGGGCACGGCAAAGTTGGTGCCGGTATCGACAAAGGCGGCACGGCCGTTTTCAACGATCAAGAAAGAGGCGTCGAACTGCGGCCGGTGAAAGCCGGTGTCGATGACAAAAACGCCGTCATCCAGCGCATCGACAAAAGGCAAGGCCATGGGCGGCAGACGGTGGAGGTGGCGGGTGGAGCGTGGGCAAGGGCAGGGGGTTTGCCCTGCCCGGTGGGTGCGGACGGCCGAATCGGCCGGGATGTGCCGAGATGTGCCGGGATGTGCCGACCTCAACCCTGCGAGTTGGCGTACAGCGCCCACAGCCGACCCAGATCGGCCGTACCGTCCGTGCCCTGCACGCTGCGCAGCACCTGCACCGCCTTGGCCTTGTTCTTGCCGCCCTGCAACAGCGCCAGCCCGAGCCGCAGCTTGGCGTCTTCGGGCCGCTTCAGCCCGCCTTTGGCAATGCCCTGCTCGATCAGCGGAATGCCTTTGTCGGCCTGGCCCATCGTCACGTAGGCATAACCCACCTGCACCAGGTCATTGCCGTCCTTGTTGGCCGTGGCCACAGCGGCCCGCTGGTCGATCAATGCCTTGGCCTCGGCTTCCTGCTTGTTGGCCAGGTCGCGCAAGCGTTTATGGCGCTCGGCCTCGGCGCCGGTGCCCAGCGCGCCGCCGGCAAAGCCTTTGTCAACAATGGCTTTGCCCTCGGCCGGCAGGCCGGCCTGCAGTGCCAGCTGCGACATTTCCATGAACTCATCGGTTTTGCTGAGCGAGCCAGTGGCCAGCTTCAGCCGCATCAGATCGAGCGAGAACCGATCCGAGAAGCCGCTCTTGCGCGGCAGCCGGGCCAGGTAGATGGCCCAGTACTCTTTTTTCGGGTAGTTGAAGAGCAGTTTTTCCAGCGTGCTGGCCTGACCGGTGGTATTGCCCGAGCGCAATTGCGCATCGGCCAGGCGCAGCAAGTCGCCCTCATCGGGCCGGCGGCCGCCTTGCTCAGCGGCGCTCACCGCTGCCGCAGCCTCTTTGGCGATGGCGCCGTAGTCACCGCTGGCGCCTTGCAGGTAAGCCTGCAACTGGCGCAGCGACGCGCTGTTGTTGCCTGCCGCCTGGGCCTTTTGCAGCCATTGCGTGGCTTTGGCGTTGTCGCGGCCGGCGGCATAGGCCGAGGCGATCTGCTCGGCGACCTGCCCCTGCTCGGCACCCGAAACCTTGCCGTACACCGACTCCAGCGCCTGGATGGCGGTGGCGTTGTCACCGGCACGCTGGGCGGCGGCGGCGCGCATGCGCTCGATCTGCAAGGTTTCGGTGGCCGTCTTGTTGGCCGCACCATCGGCCTCACGCACCTTGGCCAGCGCGTCCTTGCCCTTGCCGGCCTTGATCAGGTCATAAGCTTGTTGCAGCGGCTTGCCCACCTCGGGGCGCAGCGCCTGGGCCAGCGCCGGGCTCACAAGGCTGGCCGATGCGGCCAGAAATGCAACCAGAATCGCGGCGGCCGACACGGAAGAAGGCTTCATCATCGCGGCGCTCAATTCATGAACTGCTCGTTGCCGACCAGCCCGATCTTGGTCACGCCCAGGCGCTGCGCGCTGGCCATCACCATCGCCACCACCTTGTAGCTGACCAGCTTGTTGGGGCGCAGATGCACCTCGGGCTGGTCGGGCAGGGCCGCCACCTGAGACAAGCGGTTCTCAAGATCGGCGCGATCGGCCACGATGGTGCCGTTCCAGCCGATGGTGCCGTCAAAATCGACATCGATGCGCACGATCTCGGGCGGTTTGGGCGGTGCGCTGCTGGGGCCCACCGGCATGTTCATCTTGACCGCATGGGTCTGGATCGGGATGGTGATGATCAGCATGATGATCAGCACCAGCATCACATCGATCAGCGGCGTGGTGTTGACGTCCATGATGGGATCGTCTGAATCACCACCCGAGCCTACTTGCATTGACATGGTTTGTACCTGCTGCGCTGGTGGGGTTGTCGGTGGGGCGGTGTGGCGATGGTCAGGCGGAGGTCAAGCGGCGTCTGACGCCCGGGCTCACTGCGCCTTGGGGGGCGCCTCGGTGATGAAACCCACCTTGGCGATGCCGGCGCGCTGGCAGGCCACCACCAGCCGGCCCACGCTCTCGTAGCGGGCATCCTCGTCACCGCGGATGTGCACTTCGGGCTGCGGGTCTTTGACGGACTGCTTCTTCAGCTCGGTGACCACTGACTCGATGTCGGGCATCTTGCGGGTGTTCCAGTACACATCACCGTCTTTGGTGACGGCCAGCAGGATGTTCTCGGGCTTGGTCTGGGTCGGCACGTTGCGCTCTTTGGGCAGCTGCAGCGTGATGCTCTGGGTGACCACCGGGATGGTGATCAGGAAGATGATCAGCAACACCAACATCACATCGACCAGCGGCGTGGTGTTGATGGCCGAGTTCATCTCTTCTTCGTCGCCGTCGGGTGAGCCTACTGCCATCGACATGACGAACTCCTGGTGATCGAAGCGGGGGTCAACATGTCATCTCTTCGCCGACAGCAGCACGTTGTGCACATCACCCGAGAAGCTGCGCACCTTCTCCATCACCGTCTTGTTGCGGCGGATCAACCAGTTGTAGCCCATCACCGCCGGCACCGCCACGGCCAGACCGAAGGCCGTCATGATCAGCGACTCACCCACCGGGCCGGCCACCTTGTCGATGCTGGCCTGGCCGGCAATGCCGATGGCGGTGAGGGCGTGGTAGATGCCCCAGACGGTGCCGAACAGACCGACAAACGGTGCCGTCGACCCCACGGTGGCCAGCACGGCGAGGCCGTCCTGCATGCGGCTTTGGATATTGCCCACGGCGCGGTCCACGCTCATGCTGATCCAGGTGTGGCGGTCGATCTGCTCGACCAGCGTGCCCTCGTGGTGCTCATCGGCCTTGACGCCGCTCTCGGCGATGTAGCGGAAGGCGCTGCCTTCGGCCAGGGTGTTGGCGGCCTGCTTCATCGAGCCCGCCTTCCAGAAGCTCTCGCCCACCGCATTGGCGCTCTTGAGCATCTTGTGCTGCTCAAACAGCTTGGTGAAGATCACATACCAGGAGCCCATGCTCATGATGATCATGATGATCAGCGTGCCGCGGGCGACAAAGTCACCCTGGTTCCACAGCGCGTCAAGGCCGTAAGGGTTGGCCACCTCTTCCTTGGCCATCGCCGGCGTGGCCACCATGGACGCCGGTGGCGCTGCTGGCACCACCACCTCGGCCGGCGCCGAGGCCTGGGCCAGCGCCGGTGCAGGCACGGTGGTGGTGGCAAGGGCGGCAAGGGCCAGCAGGGCTGCGGCCATGGGCGCGCGCACGATTTGCATCAGGGACATGGTGACTCCAGAAAAGGACAAGTGCACGGAAGGAGGGGATTCGGGCCCGCCCGGTGGACGCACCGGGCCGGCACGGTGAAAGGCGGTGCCGCAGGGCGAACCGAGCGGCATCAGTCAACTTTCCAGACGTAGTCAACCACGGTAGTGCCACCCACGGCCTTGCCGGTGTCGTCCACGCCGGGTTTGAAGCGGCATTTGCTGAGCGCGTCCACGGCGGTGCGGTCCAGCAAGCGGTGCTCTCGCGATGCACCGGCCGAGCGCTCGATCTCGGCCTTGGACACCGCGCCGGAGGCGTCCACCGTGAAGCGGATCTTGCTGATGCCGGTGGCCTCGGCGCGCAGCGCGGCGGCCGGGTACTCGGGCTTGTCGCAAGTGCTCACATCAATGCGGGCGGCCACGGCCTGGGGCTTGGGCGCAGCGGGCGCGGCCGGTGCGGCGGCCACCGGGGCGGGCGCAGGGGCCGGGGCCGGGGCAATCGTCACCGGTGGCGCCGGCGGTGGCGCCTCGCGGGTGACGGTGATGGCCGGGGCCAGTTGCGGTGTGGCCACCTGCACCTCGGGTGGCGGCACAAATGACGGTGGCGGCAGGGCCACCTTGGGTGGCGGCGGCAGATTCTCGGGTGGTGGCGGTGGGGGTGGCTTGACCTCGTCGATGATCTTGGTCTCGATCGGCGCCTTCATCACCTCGACGATCTTGCGGCCCAGGCCGGTGACCAGCGCGTAGCCCAGGATGACGTGCAGCACCGCGACCACGATAAGCCCGACCGGGTGCTTGCCCGGACGGCGTTGCTGGGTTGCGTAATCCACTGTTTAACCTCCAGACAACCCGGGTCGTAACCCTGGGCCTCTGTGACCTTGTTGAAGAGGCAGCCTTGTGGGCCGCTGGCAGCCCTGTGCGCTGCGTCGGACGGCAATATAGCTTGAAACATTACTACACCCGCTCGGTACAACACCCTAAACCCCGGCGTTGCGGGCAGCAGTGGCGGCGGCGCCGAGCGCCGCACAAACACGGGCTGGCAACGCCGTTGCTTGCCACTGCCAAAACCAGAATCGCCCGGTTTCTGCAACGGTGTCTGGCATGTTAGGGGGTGGTGCAATGCAAATGCCCGATCCCACAATTGACCGGATACCCAGGCGAGGCGCCCGGGTGACATCCAGCGATTGAAGGGCTTTGTTCTGCATGATCGGTGACGTCTTGCTTTTGCTGCGCGACGAGCTCAACGCTTTCATGCGCACAGCAATGCCGCAAGTGGGCGACGATTCCGCCGAAGACCGGGTGCAGTTGATCGATGGTGAAAAAACCGATCCAGTGGAGTTTCGGGCCAACGCCGTCACGCTGCTGCTGATCAATATCGAGCAAGAAGCCAGTCAGCGATCAGTCGATCCCTACCTGCGCACCCAGCCCGACGGCAACCTGCGCAAGCTGATGCCCGAGATCCGGCTCAATCTGTATGTGCTGTTTGCCGCCCGCTTCAAAGCCTATGAGCAAGGTCTCAATCATCTTGCGATGGTGATCCGGTTTGTTCAGCAGCACCGTGCGCTGGACCACACCACCAGCCCGGCACTGAGCCCGCAGATCGACAAACTGGTGCTCGAGCTGGTGACCTTGCCGCTGTCCGAGCAAAACGAGATCTGGAGCGCCTTGCGCGTCAGCTACCACCCATCGGTACTTTTCAGAGTGCGGATGGTGGTGTTCAGGGATGCCGACGGTGCGGCCGTGCCGCAGATCGGCCAAACCGTGGTGCGCACCCAGCAGCGCCCCTAAAACCAAGCCATTCTCAAGCCCCAAACGGAGTGCCCGCCATGCCCGTCTACAAGACCCCCGGTGTCTATGTCGAAGAGATTTCGACGCTGCCACCCTCCGTGGCTGAAGTGGCCACCGCCGTGCCGGCCGTTGTCGGCTACACCGAGCTGGGGCCGGCCGAGACCGCTGAGCCCAAGGTGGTGCGGGTGGCCACCTTGCTGGAGTACAAAACCGTTTTTGGCGGCGCCCAGGCGCTGAAGTTCAGCGTGGCAGCACCCGGCGCGGCGGGCGGCGCGCCGGTGGTGCAGGCGGTGGCCCCCACCAGCGCGTTTGCGCTGCACCACGCGATCAGCCATTACTTCAAGAACGGCGGCGGGCCGTGCTATGTGGTGTCGGTGGGCAATTACCGCTCGGCGCCGGGCAAAGCGCGGTTTTCAGTCGGCCTGGCCGCATTGGAGAAAGAAGACGAGCCCACGCTGCTGGTGCTGACCGACGCCGCCTGCCTGCTGGCCGCCGGCCCCTACTACGAGTTGTGCGGTGAGGCGCTGGCGCAATGCAGCAAGCTGGGCGACCGCTTCACCGTGCTGGACGTGCACGGCGGCGACACCGTGGCGCTGCGCAATGACGGCAACCTGCTGGCGTCCAACCTGAAGTACGGCGCCGCCTACCACCCGTATCTGTTGACATCGCTGCCCTGCGTCTACAACGACCGCGACGTTGAGATCACCCGGCCCAGCAGCAGCGCGGCCAGCAATGTGACGGGCAATATCAGTTTCGGCGCGCCCAACGGCATCGTCGTCAGCTACACCGGGGCGCCCGGCAGCAATCCGGGCGTGACGATTGCGTTCGGTGCCAAGACCAAGGCCGCCACCTTCACCCTGGCTGCCGCCTCGCTGACCTTGAACGACGCCAACAGCAAGACCGGCAACGATCTGCTGGCCGCCTGGACGGCCTTCAAGGCAGCCGGCGGCAATGGCCTGGGCTTTGAAGTCACCCGTGGCGGCGACGGCACCGGCGTGGCCGCCACCGGCGATGTGGCCAAGACCACCATCGCGCTGCCGGCACCGGCCGGCGAGACGATGGCCACCATCCAGAACACCGAAACCGCGCTCTACAACGCGGCCCGCACCGCGCTGGAGTCGCAGCGCATGGTGCTGCCGCCCAGCGCCGCAGTGGCCGGCATCTATGCCCGGGTTGACCGGGAGCAGGGCGTGTGGAAGGCGCCCGGCAATGTCGGCGTGATGGCCGTGCTGGGCCCGGTGACCAAGATCACCGACGATGACCAAGACCGGCTCAACATCGACCCGACCGCCGGCAAATCGATCAACGCCATCCGCGCCTTCACCGGCAAGGGCACGCTGGTCTGGGGTGCGCGCACGCTGGCCGGCAATGACAACGAGTGGCGCTATGTGTCGGTGCGCCGGCTGTTCATCACCATCGAAGAATCAGCCCGCAAGGCGACTGCGTTTGCGGTGTTCGAGCCCAACGACGCCACCACCTGGCTCAAGGTCAAGGCGATGATCGAAAGCTATCTGTACGGCCTGTGGGAGCGCGGCGCGCTGGCCGGCGCCAAGCCCGAGTCGGCCTACTTCGTGCGGGTGGGCCTGGGCACCACGATGACGCCGCAAGACGTGCTGGAAGGCCGCATGGTGGTTGAGATCGGCGTGGCAGCGGTGCGGCCGGCTGAGTTCATCGTGCTGCGCTTCTCGCACAAGCTGCAAACCGAGTGACGGCGCAACCCGCCAACCGCCGCAAATCGACCCCCCATCCTGACAAGATCACCACGAGGCGCACACCATCATGGCCATGACCAAGGACCAGATCAAGACCAGCTACCCGCTGCCGGTCTACAACTTCCGGGTTGAGATCGACGGCAGCACCGTGGGCTTCTCGGAGGTCTCGGGTTTGAACATCGCCTACGAGACCATCACCTACACCGAGAGTGCGACCAGCGGGCCCGGGCCGCGCATCCTGTACATGCCGGGCAAGCCCAAGGTCACCACGCTGACGATGAAAAAGGGCGTGGTCACGGGGGTCAGCGTGGCCACGCTGTACAACTGGATCAACGGCATTGCGCTGAACCGCGTGGTCAAGAAAGACATCGTCATCCGGCTGTGCGACGAGACCGGCGCGGCCGTGGTCAGCTGGAAAGTGGTCAACGCCTTCCCCACGCAGCTCGATGCGCCCAGCTTCACCGCCAGCTCGAATGACGTGGCGGTTGAGTCGATGCAGCTCACCGCCGACGCCATCTTCATTGAGCAAGCCTGAGGCCGCCATGGCCTTGAGCGCCGCAGAGCAGGCGGGCCGCTACCCGCTGGTTGCCTACAACTTCCGCGTCACCGTGGCCGATGTGGCAATGAGCTTCACCGAGGTGGGCGGCCTGGCACGTGAGTTCGAGACGCTCACCTACCGCCATGGGCTGAGCTTTGTCGAGGGCGAGGCCATCACCCGGTTTCGCATCGACAAATACGGCCCGCTGACGCTCAAGCGCGGCATGGTCAAGGGCCTGGTGCCGTTGCAGCAGTGGCTGGCGTCGGGCGAGAGCCGGCCGATCAGCGTCAGCCTGTGCGACGAGGCCGGCCTGCCGGTGGTCACCTGGCGCATCCAGAAGGCCGTGCCCACCAAGCTGGAGGCGCCGGCGCTGCAAGCCGCCGGCAACGACGCCGCCATTGAAACGCTCACGCTGATGGTGGCCGGCATCACGATCGAGAGCAACGCATGAGCCCGCCCATCCTCGGCATGCGCTTTGCCGTGCTGTTCATGGCCGGCGGGGTGCTGCCCAACCCGCTGGATTTGCGTTTTCGCAAGGTGTCGGGCCTGTCGATGACGGTGGAGACCGAGAACGTGGTGGAGGGCGGTCAAAATCTGTATACCCAGCAGTTGCCGCAGCGCGTGAGCCACGGCAACCTGGTGCTTGAGCGCGGCATGGTGGTGGGCTCACCGCTGAACCTCGAGTTCAACGCCTCGCTCAGCACCTTCAAGTTCACCACCTCCAATGTGCTGATCACCTTGCTGGGTGAGAGCAAGCTGCCGCTGGCAGCCTGGCTGTTCATGAAGGCCTGGCCGGTGAAATGGGCCACGTCCGATCTGGACGCCGAGCAGCCCGGCCTGGTGATCGACACGATGGAACTGGCCTACGCCCGCATGCAGGTGCTGCGGGTTTAGCCCGCCCGCCCGCACGCCCACGCGCAACCGCAGGCCCCCGCCCACCATGCCCATCGAAATCCGCGAGCTGGTGATCCGCGCCACCGTCAGCCTGGACGACAACGGCGATGCCGGCCAGGGCGCGTCCGGGCCTGGTGCAGCAGCGGTGGGCGGCGCGGCGTTGTCGCCGCAAGACATCGAGCAGATCGTGCAGGAGTGCGTGCGCCAGGTGATGCGGGTGCTGGCGCGACAGCAGGAGCGATGAGATGACGCCCCCAAGCTCACTCCGTTCGCTGCCCGGCGGCTTGCAGGCCGCCGGGCCTTCACCAGCCGCAGCCTGCCTTTCGGCAGCCTGCGCGCGGTCTCAGCCCCCCAAGGGGGCGCAGGTCTCCCTTGGGGCCCGGCGGGAGACCCGATGTCATTGCTGAACCTCTTCAAGCTGGAGAAACTGCGCATCGAGGCTTTCAAGAACCCTGAGCGCAGCCAGCCGGCGTCGCCGCCGCGCATGGAGTTGATGTTCAACCCCGGCAGCTACCGGCGCAGCCACAGCGTGGCCTACACCGCTGCCAAGACCCAGGGCATCAACAGCCAGGGCGCGCCGTCGCACTACGCCTACACCCGGCCGGGAGAGCTGGCGCTCAAGCTGGTGTTTGACGGCACGGGCGTACACCAGATCGGCGTGGCCAGCCTGCTCAACCCGCCCAGCGTCAAGGCCGACATCAAGCGCTTTGAGACGCTGTGCCTGCGCATGAACGGCAGCATCCACCAGCCCAACTTCCTGAAAGTGCGCTGGGGCAGTGCGCTGATGTTTCGCGGCCGGCTGCACAAGCTGGACATCGCCTACAGCCTGTTCGATGAATCGGGTGACCCGCTGCGCGCTGAGCTGGACGTGGTGTTTGTCGAAGACACGGCAGTCACCGCCGCGCAGCTGGCCGCCGACAAAAGCTCACCCGATTTGACGCATGTGCGCATCGCCAAAGCCGGCGACACGCTGCCCCTGCTCTGCCAGGCGGTTTACGGCAGCTCGCGCCACTACCTGCTGGTGGCCCGGCACAACGGGCTGGATGACTTCCGCCAGTTGCAGGTGGGCCAGCGCTTGCTGTTTCCGCCGCTCGACAGCGCGCAGGCCGCGGCGCCATGAGTGTCGTCACGGTCACCGTGCTCAGTGACGGCCGGGCGGTCGATCCGGCGTTTGCGCTGGTCTCGCTCGACATCCGGCGAGAGCTGAACCGCCTGCCCAGCGCGCTGCTGGTGTATGGCGACGGTGACGCGGCCAGCCGCAAGTTTCCGGTCAGTGACAGCGCCCTGTTCAACCCGGGCAGTGCGATCGAGATCAAGGCCCGCTACGAGGGCCAGGGCACCGACCAGACGCTGTTCAAGGGGCTGGTGGTGCGCCATGCATTTGAGGCCGACCGGCGCGGCTCGCTGCTGCGCATCGAGTTGCGTGACAAGGCCGTCAAGCTCACCCGGCCGCGGCGCAGTGCGGTGTTTGCCGATGCCACCGACAGCGATGTGATCGGCAAGCTGGCACGCGCCGCCGGCCTGCAGGCCACGGTGGCCAGCACGGCGGTGCGCCATGCGTCGCTGGTGCAGTACAACTGCAGCGACTGGGATTTTTTGCTCGCCCGCGCCGATGCCAACGGCCTGGTGCTGGCCGTCACCGACGGCGTGCTGGCCCTGGCCAAGCCCCAACTCAGTGGTGCGCCCAGAATCACCATCGACTACGGCCTGAGCGAGATTTACGAGTTGGCGTTTGAAATCGACGCACTGGGCCAGAGCCCCGGCTTCAAAGCCCACGGCTGGGATGCCAAGAACCAGGCCGCGCTTCAGGTGGACGGCGCGCCGCCGCCAGCGGCCACGCAAGGCCGGCTGGGCGGCAAGCAGGTGGCGCAAAAACTGGGCTTTGCGGCGGCCACGCTGCTGCACCCGGTCGAGGCGCTGAACGCTGAGCTCAAGGCCTGGGCCGACAGCCAGGCCCAGCGCGGCGGCCTGGCCCTGGTGCGCGGCCGGGCCAGCCTGCCCGGTGACGGCGGCCTGGCGCTGTTGCAATGGGCCGATATCAAGGGCGTGGCCCAGTGTTTTGCC
>JANMKO010000532.1:0-7795 GCA_031372085.1 Betaproteobacteria bacterium | reverse complement strand
CATCACCTGCGCTGCATCTGTCCGGGGCCGTCGAGCCCCCCAACCTGGGAACCCTGTCCACATGGCCACGTCAATGTTGAGTTTTTCGGTGCGCATCGCCCGCCACGGTGCCGAGCTGCAAGAGGCCAGCGCGGTGCGCGCTGCCGCCTACGGCCACCACCTGCCCGGCATGGCGCCGGCCATGGCGCAGGCGCTGGCCGTGCCCGACGCGGTAGACCAATCGCCCGGCACGGTGGTGCTGGTGTGCCGCGACAAGCTCAGCGGCCAGGTGGTGGGCACCGCGCGCATCCAGCGCAACCACCCGCAGCCATTGCAGATCGAGCGCAGCGTGGCGCTGCCACCGGCGCTGGCCGGCCAACCGCGCGCCGAGATCACCCGGCTGGCCATCCTGGCCGGCGCCGATGCGCAGGTGCGGCCGATGCTGGTCAAGGCCTGCTATTTGTACGCCGTGGCCAGCCAGATCCGCTGGCTGGTGATCGGCGCACGCAGCCCGGCCCTGATCCGCGTCTACCAGCGGCTGGGCTTTGATGATTTGCTGGGCGCCGGCCAGCAAGTGCCGCTGGCCCATGCCGGCGGCCTGCCGCACAGTGTGCTGGCATTTGACGTGGTGAGCGCCGAGCGCACCTGGCATGCCGCGCAACACGGGCTGTACGGCTTCATGGTCGAGACCTGGCACCCTGATCTGCAGCTGCTGGCCGAGCCCGAGCCCGCGCCCGCGCCCGCGCACGTGCCCGAGCTCGAAACAGCCCTGCGGCCCGCCCGGACCACCCGTCCGGCCACGCGGCCGCGTTTGTGGGCCGGCCCGGCGGTGCGCGCGGCGCAGCGCGCTGCGCCAGCGCTTGCGTCCGCCTGACCGGCGCCGCTGTGCCGCTGCGCCGGCCGTCTGGCCCGGCCTCAGTACCGGTCGGCGTCGGCGGCCAGTGGCGGCGGCCGGGGCGGCCCGGCGCCGCGCAGGGCCTGGTCGAGTTGGGCCAGGCTGAACGGTTTGCCGATCACCCGGTCCATGCCGGCCTGAGTGCAGGCCTGGTGATCGGCGTCGGTGGTGGTGGCGGTGAGTGCCAGGATCGGCAGCCGCGCCAGGCCCAGGATGCGCTCTTGGCGGCGGATCTCGGCGGTGGCCTGCAGGCCGTCCATCACCGGCATGCGGCAGTCCATCAGCACCAGCTCGGGCCGGTCGGTCTCGCGCAGCGCCCGGCTCACCGCCTGTTTGCCGTCGGCCACGTGCTCACTGCGCACGCCCAGGCCGCGCAAAAAATCATGCACGATCAGCGCGTTCACCTCGTCGTCCTCGGCCACCAGCACCAGGCGCGGCAGGCTGGGCCGCGCGGCCAACGCAGGGCTGCTGCCGTGCGGCGCGGCCACCGGCGGCAGGCGGGCCACAAAACTGAAGCTCGAGCCCTGGCCGGCGCTGCTGCGCACGCGGATGTCACCGCCCATCGCGATGGCGATCTCGCGGGCAATCGTCAGGCCCAGGCCCACGCCGTCGGTGGGCCGCTCGGCCCCCGCCTGCTGGAACGGCGCAAAGATGCGGCGCTGGTCGGCGTCGCTGATGCCGTCACCGCTGTCGTGCACCGTCAGCTGAACCTGGTCGGCCAGATCGCCCGCCGCCACTGCCAGCACGATGCCGCCGTGGTGGGTGAACTTCACCGCATTGCCCAGCAGGTTGTTCAGCACCTGGCGCAGCCGGGCGGCGTCACCGCACACCCAGTGCGGCCGGGCCAGGCCTTGTTGCAGCTCAAATTGCAAGCCCTTGTCGCTGGCGCGCAGCAAGAACACATCGGCCACCTGGTCAAGCAGGGCGGTCAGCTCAAACGGCTTGTCATGCAGCGCAAACTGGCCGGCGTTGATACGCGAGACATCCAGCAAATCATTGATCAGCTCCAGCAAGTGCGTGCCCGAGCTTTCGATCAGCTCCAGCCGGTGCACCACCGTTGCATCGAGTGCCTCCAGGTGCAGCAGCCGGGCCAGGCCCAGCATGCCGTGCAGGGGCGTGCGCAGCTCATGGCTGACCTTGGCCAAAAACCGCGTGCGCTCAGCGCTTTGCTCGTGTGCCAGGCGCAGCGCGGCGTCTTTTTGTGCCACCAGGTGGTCGGATTGCAGGCGCAGCAGCATGCCCACCAGCAACTGGCGTGAGGTGACGCGGGCCGTCAGCAGCGTGAGGCCGGCCAGGATCAACTGCCCGGCGCTGGTGAAGTAGGCGATCTCGTCACCGCGCAGGGCCAGGCCCAGCGCCACCGGCAGCAGGATCGGCAGCACATAGGCGGCGGTGGCGGCCAGCCGCACCTGCAGGCCGAAGGTGGCCACGCAGGCCACACCGTCCAGCGCGGCCACGCTGAGCGCGGCCAACGGCACCGACTCGGCCATCAAGAACCAGCCAGCCAGGCCCCAGATCGCACCGTCGATCAGCAGCAACGCCAGCATCGCCTGCTGCCAGCGCGGCCAGGCCGGGCTGGCAGCACCCAGCCGCGCGTAAGCCTGGGCCAGGCCGATGCGCAAAGCGGCCATCAGCAGCTTGAGCGCCAGCCAGGCCTGCACCTGGGTGGCACTCAGGCCGTCGTGCGGGTTGTGCATCAGGTGCAGCGCCAGCAAGACCGCAAAGAAGGTGGCCGCCACCGTGCCCATGCGGGTATGCAGCAGCACCATGCGCATCCGCTCGTGCGCCACCTGCTGGCGGTGGGCGGGGGTCAAGGCCAGGCCGATGTCGTGCGCTGCGCGGTCCAGCGCCGACGGGCGTGGCAGAAATGGTCGGTCGATCAGACGCTGCTCCCTGCTGCCCCCGGCGGGCGGGTTGTCGATGCCGGGCTCTGGCGCCGCAGCCGGGCGCACCGGGCGTCGTCGGAGACTCTCAGTATGGACCGGTGGGGAGGGCCGGCCGATGCCGGCAGCGCCGGCCAGCAGTGAACATTTCACGCCCGCCCGCCTGCACCGCCGCGCCGCCGCCGGGCCCGACCCTGGCCAGCGACGATTCAGGTTAGCACGGCCGGATGGCCGGGGCGGCTGCGCCGGTCGACTTCGGCGATGGTCGATGCGGCGGCGGGGTTGGAAGCAGCCTGAGCGCGGGTTGCTGCGGTGAGGGGTGCGGGGTGAGGGGTGAGGGGTGAGGGTTGCCCGGCATTGCCTGCGCCGCCCCCTCAACCCGGTGCCACCCCAACAGCCGGTCCAGCGCCCGCATGGAGGCGCGCAAGTCCAGCGGCTTGGTCCAGTAGTCGTCAAAACCATTTTCCAGCGCCCGGCGGATGTCGTCGGGCATCGCATTCGCGCTCAGTGCGATGCAGCGGATGCCGCCATGCCGGCCAGCGTGCCAGCGGCCGGCCCGGCCGCCGCCCGCGCCGGCTCACGCACAATTCGGCCTGCCTGTTCGGGCGCTGTTTGTGGGGCCCTGTCCCACGCTGTGCCGCCATTTGCGCCGTTGTTCCACCGATCCGCCACCTTGCCCACCGCCATGCCCTTGCTGCCGCCGCTCACTGCCCTGACCGATCTGGATGCCCGCTTGCGCAGCCCCGGCTACGCGGTGCTGGACGCGGCCACGCTGGCCCGGCTGGCCGGCCTGGCGCCGGGCGCGTTTGACGGCTGGCAGGCCAGCTGGAACCACCTGCCGCCGGATGCCTTCCTGAAAGACGGTGGCCGCTACCGGCGCCGCCGCCACGGCTGTTTTGTGCTGCAAGCCGCCGCCGGTGGTGCGGGCGGGTTGCCGTATCAACTGCTGCCGGTGCCGCACCGGGCCCACTGGCAGCCGGTGGAATACAACGCGCTGCATGGCGGCATCGAGCGCTGGTTTGAGCCGCTGGACACGGCGCTGGCCGCGTCGCCCGCCTGGGCCGCGTTGCTGGGCGCGCTGGCGGCGCGCGCCGCCGTGCTGCGCGGCGCTGCGCTGTCCCTGCCGTGGTTTGTCGAGGCCCATCCGTTTCGCATCGACACCACCGACGGCATCGGCCGGCCCACGCCCGAGGGCGCGCACCGCGACGGGGTGGATCTGGTGGTGGTGGTGCTGGTGGCGCGGCAGGGCATCAAAGGCGGCGAGACCCGGGTGTTTGACGCCGACGGCCCGCAGGGCCAGCGCTTCACGCTGACCGAGCCCTGGAGCGCGCTGCTGCTGGACGATGCCCGGGTGATCCACGAGAGCACGCCGATCCAGCCGCTGGCGCCGGGCGTGGTGGGGCACCGCGATACCCTGGTGCTCACCTTCCGGCAGGGCGGCTTTCAGGGCCCGGGCTGAGCGGGTCGTCAACCCTCGAGATCGGCTTCTGGCGCGCCGGCCAACCGGGCAACCGGCCAACCGGCCAACCGGCCAACCGGCCAACCGGCCCCTTTGCGCCACGGCGCAGGGCGCTCACTGGAGCCGGTCCAACACCGGCAGCCCGGCCGACGCCTTGATGCATTGCCACAGGTAGACGGCGAGCCCCGCATCGCCCGTCCACAGGGTGTAGCGGCCTGGCCCGTGCGCCTGCCGCAGGCGCTGCCGCTGGGTGATCGCATGGGCCGCAAAGCGCCGTGCACGCCCGAGCCAAAGGCCATCTCCCGTGCGCTGGTACAGCGTCAAGAAGGCATGGCCGTTGCCGGCCGTGCCGTGACACAGGCCATAGCCTTTGCCAAGCGCCCCGGCCTGCCAAACCGCGTGGCCGGCCCCGATCAGCATGGCGTCCATTTCAGGAAACAGCTGCAACGGGAACGCCGACAGCCCCGTCACGATGCCGGGCGCGCCATGGCACCACTGCATCAGCATGCGCGTGCCGCCAGGCCGCGGCACAAAGGTGCCAGCGGGCCAGTTCACGGCGCCGTCTTCGCACATCGCGGTGGCGCGCAAGGCCGCGACACAGCGCGCGTAAAGCGCCTCACGGCGGCCCGCATCGAGCAACGCGGCGCCCTTGAGCAACGGCTGGACATTGCCCGCAAAACCATGGGCGGCGCCGAGATACTGCACCGTCTTGCCGTCCAGATTCTGGGTCCAGAGGTGGCAGTTCGCCCTGGCATCAAAAACCCAGTGCTGCCAGACCTGCTCAACGTTGTCGAGGAACAGCGTGCGCCAGCGCGCCTGGCCGGTCGCCTGCCACAGGTGCAACGCCGCCAGCATGGTGCCGGGCGCGCCCCAGAACGCGTCGTTGCTCGGATTGGCGAGGTTCGATTCGACCGAGGCATAAAGCCTGTCCGCTGCCCGCGCACACCCGGTCAAGCGCCACAGCACCAGCAGGATGCCGACCTCGCCGACGAAAAAGGAGGGCGCCGCGTGCTCGCCGTCGGGATCGGCCTGGTAGGCGGCATCGGCCTGTCGCATGTCCTCGGCCGGGTCGAAGGTCAGTTCGGCCACCCCCTCGCGCTGCAGATACCACAGCGCCCAGAGCACGCCCGCGCGCCCCAGGTAGAGGCTCTTGAAGCCGGTTCGTGGTTCATCGCCTTCATCATCGAGCGGATGCAGGGGCCAGCGCCCGTCCATGCGTCGGTGCTGCCCGATGTCATCGACGATGGACCGGAGGGTCGCGCGGGCCAGGGACTCGTCCCAGGCGGCATCGCCCAGCGCGTGATGGTGACGGGGTTCGAAGAGCATGGGGGGTCGTGTCCGGGGCAAGGTATTTATTCGCATCACTTGCTGGATGGCCTCGTCGCCAGTGCCAAATCCGCGCAAGCGCTATCGCCAGCCACCCGCATCGGCAGGCATTTTGTTGCGGTCAGCGACGGCGCCCGCAGGGTCCAGCCCAGCTGGCCCTGGGCCTCAATGAGCCCGGGGGTCACCCATCCGGCCGATCATCGGTGCGCACGCCACGCAGCCACAGTGTGCCAACTACGGTAGCGGCCGCACAGCCCACGACAAGTGACTGGGTGCCGCGCGGCGGCGGGGTCTGGCGGCGGCGTCGTCCAGCACCAGGCGGCACACCGCCTCGCGGCCCAGCGCGACGCCGGAGGCGACCAGCGCCATCAGGCGGTCCGGCGGCAACACGGCAGCGAGCGCCCGCCGGGCTTGCTCGCGTGCGGCGTTGACGGGTGACGCATTCCAGCTTCGCTCAGCCGCCGTGCCGGCAAATCCGAGCAGGCGCGCCGCATCGTCGCAGCGCCCACCGGCCAGCGCCAGCTGCACGTAGATGACGGCGAAGAAGTCGAAGTACATCCAGTCGACGGTGCGGCACATGTTGAACAACTGCGCAAACTGCCGCTTCGCGCCAGCGATGTCGCCCGACACCAGCGCGCAGCGCGCACGCGTGCCGACGAAGGGAATCGCCGGCCCGGTGGGGCCCGGCAGGACGGTGTGGCGCATCGCCTGGCCGCGCCGGACGGCCTCTTGGACGGCACCCTGCCCGAGCAGGGACACGAGGATGGCATTGGCGAACAGGGCATGGAAGTGCCTGCCCCGGCCCTGCAGGGTCAGGGCATAGCCCGCCTCAGCGGCTTGTTGGGCCTGCTGCCAGCGCTGGGCCAGGCTGTGCGCGATGAAATCGGCCAGCGGCCGGTGCGCACGCACGCGGGCCGGCCAGTCGGCAGATTCCAGGGCGGCGATTTCCGACAGCACGGCGGCCAGGTCCGCCGGCAGCACCAGGCTGCTGGCCACGCGGTGGCACAACGCGACATAGAGCCGCGGCAGGTCTGAGACGCGCCGTGCCGCGCTTTCGGCGCGGCTGGCGTAAGCGTGCGCGGCCGACGTCGATTGGCCGGCTTCGAGGTAGGTCCGCGTCAGCCAGTAGCCCAGGGCCAGCGCGGGGGCGCCGGCATCGATGGTGGCCGGGTCGACGGCGGCGGCGCGTCGGCGCAACTCGTACGCCAGGTCGTGCAGCATGAACAGCGCGGCGGCGCTGCCGATCAGTGACGCAAACCGGGCCACGTCGTGGCCGGCAGTCCAGTCCAGCGCAGCGCGCATGTTGTCCAGCTCGCTGCCCCAGCGGCTCAGCCAGGGGTCATCGGGCATCTCCAAGAACTCGGCGGCGGCGCGCCGCATCGCGGCCTCGACGGCGCTGGCCTGGCTCTGGCGCGCGGCGACCAGATCGCCTTCTTGCCGCAGCATGCGCAGCGCGTACTCACGCTGCGTCTCCAGCAGGCGGTAGCGGCGCGGCGCAGCGGCGTGATCAACCTCGACCAGGCCGCGTTCGACCAGCACGTTCAGGCGTTCGATCAGCGTCCATTCGTCGATGTCGTCGCAGCGCGCCTGCCCGACCGCCAGGCCCAGGCTGAAGCCGCCGACGAACACACCCAACCGGCGGAACAGGGTCTGCTCTTGCGGCCGCAGCAGGTTGTAGCTCCAGTCGAGCGCGGCGAGCAGCGTCTGCTGGTGCAGCGGTGCGTCACCACTGCCCGAAGCCAGCAGCTGCAAGCGCTCGCTCAGGCGTGCCACCACGCCAGCCAGGCCCAGCAGCGGCAGGCGCGCTGCGGCCAGGCGGATGGCCAGCGGCAGCCCTTCAAGGCGGCGGCACAGCTCGATCACCAGGCCCAGGTTGGCCGGCGCCAGCGCGAACAGCCGGTCCCCGGCACGGGCCTGATCGACAAACAACGCCACCGACCCACAGCGGCCCGCCTCGGCCAGCGACGCAGCGGGCGCTGGCACGTCCAGGCAGGCCAACCGGAACACCTGCTCGGTCTCGATGTGCAACGGCGCCTGGCTCGTCACCAGCACCCGCAGGCCCGGCGCCGCGTCCAGCATCGCCCGCACGAGCCGGGCGACGCCAGCGACCAGGTGCTCGGCGTTGTCCAGCACCAGCAGCGCCGACACCGGTGCCAGGGCGGCCAGCAGGCCCGGCAGCGGGTCACCGCCCTGGGCAATCGGCAGGCCCAGCGCGCGGGCCACGGTGGCGGCCAGCAACAGCGGGTCGACCAG
>JANMKO010000472.1:0-4034 GCA_031372085.1 Betaproteobacteria bacterium | reverse complement strand
CGCCGGGGGTGAAGATGCGCACCCGGTAGTCGGCCGCGCCGTCGGTGGGCGGCAGCAGGAAGGTGGTTTCCGACAGGTTGGTCCAGCGCGCGAAGTCGGCCATCTGGCCGTCGCTCAGCCCCTGCGCGTCATGCACCACGGCCAGCGGGTTGCCGCGCAACGGCACAGCGCTGAAGACATCGAGCTGCGAGAACCGGTGCGTGCTCAGGCTGCCTCCGAGAACAAACGGCCCGACAGCACGCCGGCAAACACATCGCGGTCCACATTGCCGCCGCTCAGCACCAGTGCGCTGCGCTGGCCGGCCAGTGCTGCGCGCTCGGCCCAGGCAGCGGCCAAAGCGGCGGCGCCCGCGCCCTCGGCCACCTGGTGGGTGGCTTCGAACAGCCGGCCCATTGCGGCCGCCACCTCGGTGTCGCTGACGGCCACCACCCGCGCCAGGCCGCGCTGCAGCATCGCCAGCGCGCCGGGCTCGGGCGTGCGGCAGGCCATGCCGTCGGCCAGCACGGTGCTCACCGCATGCGACACCGCCCGGCCCTGGGCCAGTGACAGCGCATAAGCCGGTGCGCCGGTGGACACCACGCCGACGATCTGCGTGGCCAGGCCCAGCGCGTCGCGCGCGGCGATCAGGCCGCAGGCGCCCGAGCCCAGGCCGATGGGCACGTACACCGTGTGCAGGCCGGGCGCGGCGTCAAACAGCTCCAGCGCGTAGCTGGCCACGCCGGCCACCAGATCGGCGTGGAACGACGGCACCAGGTGCCAGCCGCGCTGCCGGGCCAGCGTCTGGGCCTGCTCTCGCGCGGCCTGAAAATCATCGCCAAACTCGATCAGCTCGGCGCCCAGCGCGCGCATTGCGGCGTTTTTCTCGCGGCTGTTGCCCAGCGGCACGACGATCAGCGCCGGCACGCGGTGGCGGCCGGCGGCAAAGGCAATCGACTGGCCGTGGTTGCCCCGCGTGGCACTGACGACACCGGCCGGCAATGCGCCGGCTGCCGCCAGCCGATCAAAATAAACCAGCCCACCGCGGATCTTGAAAGCCCCCACCGGCGTGTGGTTCTCATGCTTGAGCCAGAGCTGGGTGGCGTCACCGGGCCGGCCGGCAAAGGCCGACTCCAGCAGCGGCCAGCGGTATTGCGGCGTGGCCGGCATCACCGCGTGCACGGTGCGGGCGGCGGCTTGCAGGGTGGGCAGAGAAAAGCTCACGGCGTGGTCTCGCGGCCGCCGTCCAGGTGCTCACGCAGCACCCGGCCCAGGATGGCCACGCCCTCGACGATGTCGGGCGGGGCCAGCGTGACAAAGCTCAGCCGCAACGTGCGGCCGCTGTCCGCCTGGGCAGCATGGGCGTAAAACGCCGATCCGGGCACGTAAGCCACACCGGCCGCCACGGCTTTGGGCAGCAGCGCCATCGCGTCGCAGCCGGGGGGCAGGCGCAGCCAGAAGAACATGCCGCCCTGCGGCCGCTGCCAGTCGGTGCCGGCGGGCATGTGCCGGGCCAGCGCATCGGCCATCGCCTGGCACTGGCGCTGGTAGCGGGCCCGGATGGTGGGCACATGGTGGTCAAGAAAGCCGTCTTTGATCACCTCGTAGACCACCCGCTGGTTGAAGCCCGGGGTGTGCAGATCGGCGGCCTGTTTGGCCTGCAACAGCTTGGGCATCAGCTCGGGCGGGGCCACCAGGTAGCCCAGGCGGAAACCCGGCGTCAGCACCTTGCTGAAGCTGCCCAGGTACAGCACACCCTCGGGCCAGCGTGCGGCCAGCGGTGGCGGCGGCGGCGCCTCGAACCACAGGTCACCGTAGGGGTTGTCTTCGACCAGCGGCACCCGGGCGGCCTGGGCGGCGTGGATCAATGCGGCGCGGCGCGACTCGGGCATCACCCGGCCGGTGGGATTTTGAAAATTGGGCAGCAAGTAGGCAAACCGGGTACCCGGGGCGTCGTGTGGCAAGGCCGCCAGCGCGGCGGGCAGCGGGCCATCGCCGTCACCGGCCAGGCTGGTGTAGATCGGCTCGTAGGGGTTGAAGGCTTGCAATGCGCCCAGGTAGGTGGGCGTCTCCACGGCCACCGGTGCGCCGGCGTCCACCATCACCTTGCCCACCAGATCCAACCCCTGCTGTGAGCCGGTGGTGACCAGCACCTGCGCTGAGGTGAGCACCTGGCCCTGCGCCGCCAGGTGCTGGGCCACCCACTCGCGCAGCGGCGCAAAACCCTCACTGGCGGCGTATTGCAGCGCGGCGCGTGGGGCGTCTGTGAGCACCTTGTTGCAGGCGTCGCGGATGGCCTCGACCGGAAAGGTGTCGGCCGACGGCAGGCCACCGGCCAGCGACAGCACGCCGGGCTGCTCAGTGACCTTGAGGATCTCGCGGATGATCGACGGGTTCATGCGCGCGCTGCGGCGCGCCTGGGTCCAGAGGCTCATGGCCTGTCTCCTGAAAAAACAGCGGCTGGGGCGGGGGTTGTGGCGGGGGCCGTGGCGGTGGTTTGGGCGTGGGTTGGGGCGGTCACTTGATCTGGCGCCGGGTTGCTGGTGGCCACCGCCGTGCGCCGCGACAAGAACACCGTGGCCATCACCGCCAGCGAAAACCCCACCGTGGCCGGGCTCAGCGATTCACCCAGCAGCGGCACGGCCAGCCACATCGACAAAAACGGCTGCAACAACTGGATCTGGCTGACGCGCAGCATGCCACCCAGCGCCAGGCCGCGGTACCAGGCAAAAAAGCCCAGCCACATCGAGAACACCGAGACATACAAAAACCCGCCCCAGGCGGCCCAGCGCACGGGCGCGGTGGGCCAGGTGGCCAGCGCCACCGGCAGGGTGATGGGCAGGCTGGCCAGCAGCACCCAGCTGATCACCTGCTCGGCCGGCATGGCCTGCGAGCCGTCGCCGGGGGCTGACGACAAGCGTGCGCCCTGCACATAACCGTAGCCGCCAAACAGCACCGCCAGCAACAGCAGGCCATCAGCTGGCTGCGGCGCGGCGCCGCCTTGCCACGCCGCAAAGCCCAGCACCAGCGCCACGCCCAGCAGCGCGGTGGCCCAGAAGCCCCGGCTCGGCCGCTGGCGCAGCAGCAGCGCGGCCGTCACCGCCGTGGCAATCGGCAACAAACCGGTGACGACCGAGGCGTGGGCGGCGTCCACCCGCTGCACCGCAAAACCCAGAAACAGCGGCCAGCCAAACACCACGCCCAGTGCGGTGAGCAGCAGCCCGCGCCACTGCGCCGGGCGCGGCCACGGCGCCCGGGTGGCCAGCAGCCAGCCCGCTGCCAACAGCCCGGCCAGCGCGGCCCGGCCGATGGCCACAAACACGGCCGGCAATTGCGGCGCGGCCAGGCTGCCCGACGCCAGCCGCGTCATCGGGATCGACAGCGCAAAAATCAGCACGCCCAGGCCACCCAGCAGCCAGCCCAGCGTCTGCGGCGACAGGCGCTGCGCCCAGCGCGGCAGCCAGCGCCGTGGGGCGGGGACGGGGGCGGGGCTGGCAGCGGCCAACAGCGGTGTGGGGGGCGTCAACGGCATGGTGCCAGTCTAGGGCCACAAACAGCACACCAGCGGTACACTCAGCAGTACAGTTTGTCGATCTGTACTGGGTTGGCTGCCGGTACAGACAGCGAACCATGCGCCGCTCGTCTTGCCGCCCGTCTCGCTGCCTGTCTCGTCGCCTGTCCGGCCGCCCGACCGGCCGATCCACCTTGCCGGCCCAAGCCATGAACGCCCCTTTTGATCTGCCCGCCATCACCCCACCGCTGCAACGCCGGGGCCCGCAAACCCTGGGCGAGCAACTGGCCGCCCGGTTGGCCGAGCGCATCCAGCGCGGCGCGCTGGCCCCCGGCGCGCGGCTGCCGTCGGTGCGCGACGGCGCACGCCAGCACGCTGTGAGCCCCAGCACCCTGGTGGCGGCCTACGACCAGCTTCAGGCCCAGGGCCTGGTAGAGGCGCGCCGGCAACGCGGCTTTTTTGTGCGCGACCCGCAAGCCGCGCAGCGCGGCGGTGGCGCCGCAACGGCCGGGCCAGGCGGCGGCGCAGGCGCGGCCGGCGCGCTCGG
>JANMKO010000376.1:0-4372 GCA_031372085.1 Betaproteobacteria bacterium | reverse complement strand
GGCAAACCCAGATCGGGGCCGAGCTTGCCTTTGAGTTCCAGCAGCAGCCGCTCGGCCGTTTTTTTGCCGATGCCCGGCACCTTCACCAGCCGGCCGGCCTGCTGCAAGGCCACCACCTGCGTCAGCTCGGCCACGCTCAGGCCCGACAGCACGCCCAGTGCCAGCCGCGGGCCGACCCCGGCGATCTTGATCAGTTGGCGGAAGGTGGCGCGCTCGGCAGCGGTCAAGAAGCCGAACAGCAGTTGCGCGTCCTCTCGCACCACAAAATGCGTCAGCAGCGTGGTGCGCTCACCCAGCGCCGGCAGGTTGTAAAACGTGCTCATCGGCACGTCTACCACATAGCCCACACCGCCCACATCGATAAGCACCTGGGGCGGGGTTTTCTCCGCCAGCAAACCTGTCAGCCGTCCGATCATGGACGGCGATTGTGCCTACCCGCCTTCAGCGCCGGAACAGCCCCAGCCGCTGCGCCTCCAGCGCGGCTTCTGCCCGCGAACTGACATTGAGCTTGCGGTAGATCTGCTTGACGTAATCGGCAATCGTGTGCCGGCTCAAGCCCAGTTGCACGCCGATCTCAGGCAGCGTGAAGCCCTTGGCCACGCGCAGCAGCACCTCGCTCTCGCGCTCGGTGAGTGACACCTCGGGCATCGCATTGGCCTGCGGTTTGGCCATGCTGGCAAAGTACTTGATGACCTTGCGGGCAATCGACGGCGACAGCGGCGGCTCACCCTGGGCGATGCGCTGCAATTGCTCGGTGATCAGCTCACGCGATTGCTCTTTGAGGATGTAGCCGTAAGCGCCGGCCTGCAGGGCGGGGAACAGATGCTCGTCATCGTCATGGATGGTCACCACCACCGACAGCGCCTCGGGCTGCACATCGCGCAGCTTGGCCACCACGTCGGTGCCGCTGCCGTCGGGCAGGCCCAGGTCACACAGCGCCAGATCAAAGCGCAGCGCCTGCACCTGGTGCAGGGCGTCTTGCACGCGCGAGCATTCAGTGATGCGGGCCGTGGGAAACACCTGCATCACCAGGGCTTTGAGCCAGGCGCGGATCTCGGGCAGGTCTTCCAGCAGCAGGATGTTGTTCATGGTGGGCGTCGCCTTGTGGGGGGTTGATCACAGCGCCACAACGACGCAAATCCATACTAGCAGCGGCTCAGCTGCCTGTGGTGTGGCGTTCCAGCGGCAGCGTGAGGCGTATCACGGTTCCGTAGCCTGGGCCTGATTCCACCAGGCATTGCCCCTGCAATTGCTTGGCCCGGCCCTTCATGCTGGCCATGCCGTGGCCTTTGTCCAGCCGGCCGTCCAGCTCGATCGGGATGCCTTTGCCGTTGTCCTGGATCACCAGTTGAAAGTCACCGTGGGCGATCACGCAGCGCACCGAGCATTGCGATGCGCCGCTGTGCTTGATGATGTTGCTCACCGCCTCGCGCAGGATGCGGGTGGTCTGCACATAGGCGCGCGACGACAGGGTTTGCGGCACGTCGTCATCGTGCGGCGCGCTCCACTCGCCCTGCACGCCCGATTGCGTCAGGCGCGACACCACCTCGGCCCTCCAATCGCCCAGCGCGTCGATCAGTTTCACCGGCTTGCCGGTGAGGCCGCGCACCGACAGGCGCATCTCTTCCAGCGCCTCACGCGCCAGCGTGCTGATGCGCTCACTGTCGCTGGTGTGCACGATGGTCAGCAGCTTGGCACCCAGGTCGTCATGCAGGTCGGCGGCAATGCGCTTTCGCTCGCGGTCGGTCACCTGCTCGACCTTCAACTCTGACAGCTGGGTGAAGTTGCGCTCGATCTGCGCCGTGGCCTCGCGGATGCGCACCTCCAGCTCAGCGCGGTTTTGCTCGGCGGTCTGGAAGGCCCGGCCGTATTGCTGCACCAGCCGCAGGCCCAGTGCCAGGAAACCCAGCGCCGGCACCAACTCGGCCACGTAACCGATGCGCGCGTCCAGCGCCAGCGCCTGGGTGGCAAAGCCCACGCCCAGTGACAAGCCCAGCACGCCCAGCAGCGCTGCCATCGACCAGAACTGCCGGCTGTGCTGGCGCCGCGCCTCGGCCAGGTAGAACACGGCGGCGGTGACGATCTGCGCTGTCAGCAGCACCTTCCACAGCCCGGCGGTGATGTACAGCCGTGCGGGGCCGGCGGCCCACAGCGTGAGCGGCATCAGCACGCATTGCACCGGCAGCGCGATGTTCAGCCAGTGCAGCCGGCGCTCGGCGTAGCGCATCAAGAACTGCACCGACGCCAGCGTGACGAAGCTCAGCAGTGACGCCAGCGCCAGCTCAACCGCCCAGTTGCTGGCGGGCAACGCCGACACCCACAGCCGCGCCAGCAACAATGACCAGCCCACCATCAGCGCGCCAAAGTAGGCCAGGTAACTTTGCGCCCGGTTGAACCAGCCCATGACAAACATGAAGCTGCCCATCAGCACCAGCGCCCCGCTCATCACCTCGGGCAGGCGGACGGCAAACACCAGGCGCCGGGCGTGGTGGGCGGCCATCAGCTCGTAAGGGCCAAACTCCACCGCCGACAGCCCGCCCGCCCGCTGGCGCGAGCTGACCTCGTTCAGGGCGTAGCCCAGCACCCGCAAATCCAGCGTGTTGGGCCCGGCTTGCAGCAGTGCGGCTGGCACCGGCACCAATTGCGGCCGGTGGCAATTGCGGGTGACGGGCTCGGCAAATCGTCCGCCGTCATGGATCAGCCGGCCGTTCAACCGCACTTGCAGCACATTGCAGGCGCGCTCGACATACACGCCAAACAGCGGGTCGGGCACGGCGGCTGGCGCGGCCAGCACCGGCGGGTTCAGCATCAGCCGGTAGGTCACCACGCCGCGCAGACCGGGCCGGCGGGTAGACCAATCGTCGGGCAGCGTGACGGCCCGGGCGACGGCCCAGTCGGGTGGCGCCGCGCTGTTTTCGCCCAGCATCCAGGCCTGCGTCAGCCATTGCACCTGGGCGTGCGCGGGCGGCGCCAGCAAGACCAGGCCGCTGGCCAGCGTGATGAGCCAGCCGGCCAGGCGGCGAAGCAGACAGTGCACCCACATGGCGGGTGATTGTCTGGCATGCAATGGCCCGCGCTTCATCAGAGAATCCGGGCCTTGTGCCCCCCATTTGCGCGTTGTAGCGCGGCCTTTTGTGATCCTCCGCCACGATTTCAAACCCACCGACAACACCCGCCTGGCCCATTTGAGCGGCGCCCTGGACGCCCATTTGCGCACCATCGAGGCCACACTGTCGGTGCGCATCAGCCGCCGCCAGAGCGCGTTTCGCATCGAGGGCGGGCGCTTCGAGGCCGGCCGCGCGCTGGCACTGTTGCAATCGCTGTATGCGCGCGCGGCCCGGCCGATCCCGCCCGAGACCTTGCAGCTGGCGCTGGTAGAGGCACGCACGTTGCCGGCGCTAGACGCCGTGGACGCCGATGCCCTGCCGCCGGGCGCCGACGCCATCCAGTTGCACACCCGCCGCAGTGATCTGCGCGGCCGCACGCCCAGCCAGGTGGCCTACCTGCACAACATCCTGCACCACGACATCACCTTTGGCATCGGCCCGGCCGGCACCGGCAAGACCTTTCTGGCGGTGGCCTGCGCGGTGGATGCGCTGGAGCGCAGCGGCGTGCAGCGCATCGTGCTCACCCGCCCGGCGGTGGAGGCCGGTGAGCGGCTGGGTTTTTTGCCAGGCGATTTGACGCAAAAAGTGGATCCCTACCTGCGCCCGTTGTACGACGCGCTGTACGACCTGATGGGCGCCGAGCGGGTGGCCACGGCATTTGAGAAAGGCCAGCTCGAGATCGCACCGCTGGCCTTCATGCGGGGGCGCACGCTGAACCACTCGTTTGTCATCCTGGACGAGGCGCAGAACACCACGCCCGAGCAGATGAAGATGTTCTTGACGCGCATCGGCTTTGGCTCGCGCGCGGTGATCACCGGCGACGCCAGCCAGGTGGATTTGCCACGCGGCGCCACCAGCGGGCTGGCGCAGGCGGCGGCGGTGCTGGCGGGCGTCAACGGCATCGCGTTTTCTCATTTCTCGTCGGTCGATGTGGTGCGCCACCCGCTGGTGGCGCGCATCGTCGAGGCCTATGACGCGGCCAAACTGGCCGGTGGTGCGCCGCCATGAGCCGGCCGCCGCGCCCGCCGCTTGCGCTGTCACTGCAATTTGCCGACGCCCGCCACCGCGCGCTGCTGCCACGTCACCATGTAACCCGCTGGCTGCGCGCCGCGCTGGATTTGCCGGGTCAGATCACCGTGCGCATCGTCGGCGATGACGAGGGCCGGGCGCTGAACCGCAGCTACCGGGGCAAGGACTACGCCACCAATGTGCTCACCTTCGACTACGACCACAGCCCGGTGGTGGTGGCCGATCTGGTGCTGGCG
>JANMKO010000359.1:0-7832 GCA_031372085.1 Betaproteobacteria bacterium | reverse complement strand
TGATGAGGTTCATCAGGCCCATCGTGACGGCCAGGCCGAGGGACAGCACAAACAGCAGCATGCGGTCGGCGATGGCGTCGAAGAGCAGCGTGATCATCGGGGGACGTGAGCGGCGGGCCGGGGATGGGGCGAGGGGCGGGGGGCGGATTGGAGGGCGGGGTGGGTGGCTGCACCCTCACCCCATCCTGCGTGCGGGTGAGGGAGCAGCCCAAGACAACCCTCGCCCGCGTGCGGAAGCGGGAGCAAGGCGCAGCCGCACACGCAAGAGGCGTCAGATCACTTCAGCTTGCCGGGGTCTTTGACGGCTTTTTGCACATCGAACTCGACGTTGTAAAGCTGGCCGTTCACCCGCTCTACCTTGCGGATGTAGATGTCTTGCACGATGTCGCGGGTTTGCGCGTCGATCAGCACCGGGCCGCGTGGGCTCTCGAAGAGCTGGCCTTTCATCGCCGCCAGCAGCGCGTCACCCCCCGCGCCTTTGGTGGTGTCGAGCGCCTTGAAGATCACCCGCATGCCGTCATAGCCGCCCACCGACATGAAGTTGGGCCTGAATTTGTGGGCGGCTTGAAAATCAGCCACATACTTTTTGTTGGCCGGGCTGTTGTGCGCGGCTGAGTAATGGTGGCTGTTGACCACGCCCAGCGCCACGTCGCCCATGTCGTTGAGTTGGTCGTCGTCGGTGACATCGCCGGTGGCGATCAGCTTGATGCCGGACTTGTCGAGCCCGCGCTCACCAAACTGCTTCATGAACTGCGCGCCCTGGCCCGACGGCAAAAACACAAACAGCGCATCGGGCGCCAGGTCACGCACTTTTTGCAGCACCGGGGCAAAGTCAGCGCCACGCAGCGGGGTGCGCAATTTGTCGGCCACCACGCCGCCGTTCAATTGAAACTGGCTGGTGAAAAACTTCTCGGCGTCGTTGCCCGGGCCGTAGTCGGCCACCAGCGTGACCACTTTCTTGATCTTGTTCTTGGCCGCCCACTCGGCGATGCTCACCGCTGCCTGCGGCAGCGTGAAGCTGGTGCGCACGATGTACGGTGAGGCCTCGGTGATGATGGACGTGGCGGCGGCCATCACCACCATCGGGGTTTTGCTCTGGGTGGCGATGGGCGCGGTGGCCAGCGCCAGCGGCGTCAGGCCAAAACCGGCCAGCGCCACCACCTTGTCGTTGACCACCAGCTCTTGGGCCAGCCGGCGGGTGGTGTCGGCCACGCCGGCATCGTCCTTGATGATCACCTCCACTTTTTTGCCTCCGGCCTTGCCGCCGGACTGCGCCATCCACAGCTTGATGGCGGCATCGATCTGCCGGCCGGTCGATGCAGACGGCCCGGTCATCGGCAGGATGACGCCGATCTTCACCGTGTCCTGCGCCTGGGCGGCGGTGGGGGCGATCAGCGCGCTGGCCACCACCGTCAGGGCGGTCAAGGTCAGCAAGTGGTGTCGTCGGGTCATGGCAAAGTCTCCGGTGTGAGGATGATCGGCCAGGATTGTGCGTTGCCCGGCCAGCCACTGGCCCCGGCGCAAGCCCTGCACCGCGGCTTGGCGAGCCGATACCCGCTGTCGCACAACGGCATGGCTGACGCGGCTGGCGCACAAATCCGGCACCCACCGGCCCGGCAGTGAACGCGCGCAGCACCGATCCGATTCCAGTGATTCAGTGGACTAAAAACCGCCCGCGGTGGTTTGGCAGGCCCGACAGCACCCGCCTCAGGCCGGTGCCACCCACCCCCTGCGGCGTGGCCAAAACTGCGCCGCATGCCCGGCCGTCGGCGGCAGGCGGATCGGCTATCGTCGGCCATCGCAAAACCGCTGACGCCAGCGCGGCCCCAACCGCTGCAACCAGCGCAACCCGCACCCGAGGAAACCCCATGCTGCTGCCACTTGGCCGAGTCGTCACATGGCTGGCGCTGCTGCTGGCTGCCGCCGCCGCGCCGGCCCAGCCCTACCCCGGCAAAGCCATCGAATGGGTGGTGCCCTACCCGGCCGGCGGCGGCAGTGACGTGGCCGCCCGCACGCTGGCTGAGCCCATGGGCCGGGCGCTGGGCCAGACCCTGGTGATCAGCAACCGGCCCGGCGCCGGCACCAACATCGGCGCCGAATACACCGCCCGCGCCAAGCCCGACGGTTACGTGATGATGACGGCCGATACCGCCACGCTGGCAGCCAACCCGGCCCTGTACAGCAAGCTGGGCTACAGCGCCGAGCGGGATCTGCTGCCGGTGGGGCTGATCGGCCGCTTCAACCTGCTGCTGGTGGTCAACCCGGCCGTGCCGGCCAGCAACCTGACAGCGTTTCTGGCCTGGGCCAAGGCGCAGCCGCAGCCGGTGCCGTTTGCATCGCCGGGCGCTGGCAGCCCGCACCACCTGGCCACTGAAATGCTGCGCCTGCGCACCGGCCTGGCGCTCACCCATGTGCCGTACCGGGGTGCGGCGCCGGCCATCCAGGACGTGGTGGGCGGCCAGGTGCCGTTCATGTTTGTCGATTCAGCCGCCGGCTACCCGCAGATCAGCGCCGGCCGGCTGCGCGCGCTGGCGGTGGCCGCCCCGGTGCGGCTGGCCTCACTGGCCCAGGTGCCCACCTTTGCCGAGCAGGGGCTGGGCAATTTTGAGGCCTATGCCTGGCAGGGGCTGGTGGTGCCGGTGGGCACACCGGCACCGGTGGTGCAGCAGTTGTCCAAGGCGTTGCGCGACGCGCTGGACAGCACCGCCGTGAAAGCCCGCTTCCAGGTGCTGGGCATCGTGCCCACGCCGGGCACGCCCGAGGCAATGGCCACCTACGCCAGCGCCGAGCGCCAGCGCTGGGGCGCCGTCATTGGGCAGGCGGGCATCAAGCTGGATTGACGGCGGGCAGCTTGGGGGGCGGCGCGGGCATGGCAACAGCGCGCATCGACGGCCCTCACCACACCCGCACGCACGCGGGAGGGCCGGGGTGAGGGTGGCGGGATGTACTCACCAAGTTCCCCACGCCACCCGCAACTCACAGCCGCGCGATCAACCCATCCACGGCGACGGTAAAGGCCAGCGGTTGCTGCAGCACCGACAAATGCGCGGTATCGACCACCACCTGCTGCGCAGGGCACCTGGCGGCCTGGCGTGGGCGGTCAGGCCGCCGACGCGGCCGCTGCGGCCGCCGCCGTCAGCCGCTCAACATGCCACTCCACCAGCTTGCCCATATTGCCCAGCGATATCTGGTGGGCGTGGATCAGCCCCATCAGGCCGTTGCGCTCCATCAGCACGATGTCGGCATCGGGCAGCGCGGCCAGTTTTTGCTCATCGATGGTGAGAAAACCATCCACCACCAGCTTGCTGCCGTCGGGCAGCGTGGCATCAAAACGCATGTCGCGCAGCAGCTCTTTCTCGACCAGCAGGGCGCCGGCCAGCCGGGTGCGCTCAACTTCTTGCTCAAAGTTCTCCAGCTGCTTTTGCACGTTGGTGGTGAACTCGGTGGGCGCACCGGCGTCATTGAACAGCGCCTGGCCTTGCGCGCCAAAGCCGACCCAGCTTTCATCAAAACACACCACCATCTCATTGGCCGCCACCCGGGCCAGCGCAAACGGGTACAGCCGCAGCATCGCCGGCACGTAGCGCACGCGCCAGGCATCGCCGGTGATGCACAGGTTTTGCCCGGCCGTCAGGCCAAACACGGCAATCGGCGCCACCTGGGCCTTGCCGTCATCGCCCTTGCCGGCGTTGACCCAGACCACCGGATACTCTTTGCAGGCGTCGGTGAACTCGGTGCCGGCAACAAAAAAAGCATTCAAGCCAGACGCGGTGCCGAGGTCTCGTGCGGTCAGGTCCAGCTTCAATTCGCGGTGCTTGACGCGGTCGAGTGCGACGGCTTTTTTGTGCAGGTTTTCGTTGATCATGGGGGTTGTCCTTCGTTTTCAGGGGGGGCGATGCGGCTCACCAGCACCTTGTCCACACGCTTGCCGTCGAGATCGACCACCTCAAAACGCCAAACATCCCATTCGACGACATCGGTGGTTTGTGGCAGCCGGCCCAGCAGCAGCATGATCATGCCGGCCAGCGTGTTGTAGCGGCCACGATCTTCCTCGGGCAATTCACGAATTTCGAGCCTGTCTTTCATCTCGGGCACCGGGATCAGGCCGTCCATCAGCCAGCTGCCGTCGTGGCGCTGCACGGCCCAGGCGTCGTCGGCACTGGGCGGGCTGAACTCTCCGGTGATGGCCTCCAGCACGTCGCGCACCGTGATCACGCCCTGCACCGCGCCGTACTCGTCCACCACAAACACCAGCTCGGCGCTGGTGGCGCGGAACTGGTCCAGCAGCTCCATGCCCGACAGCGTCTCGGGCACAAACACCGGCGGGTGCATCAGCGCGGCCAGGTCGGGCGTCTGCCCACGCGACAGCGGCACCAGCAGGTCTTGGGCCTGGATCACACCCACCACGTCGTCCAGCCCGTCGCGGCACACCGGGTAGCGCGAGTGGCCCTTGGTGGTCATCTCGGTCAGCAAATCGGCCAGCGGCGCATGCTGGTCGAGCCAGGTGATCTCGGTGCGCGGGATCATCATCGAGCCGATCTGCCGCTCATCGAGCCGGAAGACGTTGCGCACCATCTGGTGCTCCTGGGCCTCGATCACGCCGGCGTCCAGCCCTTCTTCGAGGCTGGCGGCAATCTCCTCTTCGGTCACGCTGCGCGACGGCGCGTGGCGGATGCCCAGCAGCCGCAACGTGGCCTTGGTGCAGGCCGAGAGCAGCCAGACAAACGGCCGGGTGGCGGCACTGAGCATGTCCATCGGCCGGGCCACCAGCACGGCCACCCGCTCGGGGTACATCTGGCCCAGCCTTTTTGGCACCAGCTCGCCAAAGATGATGGTCAGGAAGGTGATGATCAGCACCACCAGCGCGGTGGCCGTCACGTCGGCCGCGCGCGGCCCGAGCAAGGGGAACATGGCGTGCAACCAGGCCGACAGCGGCTGCGAGAACGCCGCGTCGCCGACGATGCCGTTCAACACGCCGATCGAGGTGATGCCGTTCTGCACCGTGGCCACGAACTTGGGGGGGTCGTCATGCAACATCTGCGCGGCCCGGGCACCGGGCTCACCGGCCTCCACCATCACCATCAGCCGGGCCTTGCGTGAGGTGGTCAAGGCCATCTCCGACATCGCGAACAAGGCGTTGACCAGGATCAGGAACAGCAGCAGGGCGACGTCCATGCAGTGGCGCGGCGGCGGCGCCCGGAGATCAACACGGCCGGCAGCGTAGCAGAATCGACCCATGCACTATCTTGTTGGCGACCTGCAAGGCTGCTGCGATGCGCTGCACCGCCTGCTGGCCAAAATCGATTTCTCGCCGTCGCGCGACCATGTGCACCTGCTCGGTGACCTGGTGAACCGGGGCCCGGCCTCATTGCAAACCCTGCAAACCCTGCACGCGCTGGGCAACGCCGCCACCTGCCTGCTGGGCAACCATGACTTGCACCTGCTGGCGCTGTCGGTGGGCGCGCGCCAACCGCACCGCAGCGATACGCTGGACGCCGTGCTGGCCAGCCCCGACCGGGCCGCCCTGCTCGACTGGCTGCGCCAACGCAAGCTGGCCGATGTGGCACACGGCTGGCTGCTGGTGCATGCCGGCGTGGTGCCGCAGTGGAGCCAGGCCAAAACCCTGGCGTTGGCGGCCGAGGTGGAGGCGGTGCTCAGCGGCCCTGGCATGGCTGATTTTTTGCAGGTGATGTACGGCAATGAGCCGGCGCAGTGGCAAGACAGCCTGGCCGGCGCCCGGCGCTGGCGCATGGTGCTCAATGTGCTGACCCGCTTGCGCTACTGCACGCTCGACGGCACGCTGGACTTCGACACCAAAGACGGCTCGGGCATCGCCCCGCCCGGCCACCTGGCCTGGTTTGACGTGCCGGGCCGGCTGACGGCCGGCGTGCCCATCGCCTTTGGCCACTGGTCCACGCTGGGCCTGCAAAACCGGCCCGACCTGCTGGCGCTGGACACCGGCTGCGTCTGGGGCGGCGCGCTGACTGCCGTGCGGGTGGACGGCGGCCGGCGCGAGGTGGTGCAGGTGGCGTGCGCGCAGGCGCAAAAACCGGGCTGACCGCCCCCTTAGAATCCGGGCTTGAAAAGCCGGGCCGTGCCCCTTGAGTCCCAGGCTTGAATCAGGTGCATCGACGGATGAAAGCGCGTGTTGATGCGGGCTGCGGCGGCATCGTCACCGCAACTTCTGAGATCATCGGCGCCATCGGAGGCGTGCCAGAGTGGCTTAATGGATCAGTCTTGAAAACTGACGACGGTGCAAGCCGTCCGTGAGTTCGAATCTCACCGCCTCCGCCAGACTCAAACCCAGCCCGCGCCTGCGGGCTGTTTTTGTCACCCTTTGGCCTACTGCACCAACTCCATCAGCTTCTCGAAGCTGTTCGCGACGTCGTACCTCACGTTCTCAGGCGCGTATGTCAAGTTCAGCTGGTCAAAGAACTTCCGGGCGCAGGCGATCTGGGTCGCTTCGATCTTGCGCAACGCCATCGACGACATCGAGCCCCTGGTCTCGGCGACGAAGTACACATGCTTGACCGCGCCGGCCTTGAAGGCAATGGCCCAGACGGGGTTGTAGTCGCCCACGGGCGTGGGGATCAGGAAGCCACGAGGCAGTTTGGCATAGACAACCACCTCCGATGCAGTGTCGAGCTCTTTCACAAACTTGCGCTCGATGTCTGAGTCGGTCAACACGTAGTCGTAGATGTGCCGGCTCAGCTTGGCGCCAGACTTGCTGAAATCCTGTTGGGTCTGGCCCGCGGTAAAGATGTCCAGCTCGTAGCGTTCCTCCACCGGGTCGTAGGCCAGGTGCTCGACGATCATCGTCGCCTTCTGCTCGTTGATCAGCCGCCGCGCCTCGATGCTTTCGGGTGAGTTTTCTTGGTAGATCGTGGCGATGTGGTCCACGATGGCGGCGGTGACGTCTTCGACCTTTTCGGCGTCGTTCCAGATCTGGTCGAAGAGCTGAAGGTAAGTCGCCGTGAACGGCGGCTCGTCCAGCTTGTTGACGAGGTTGGAGACGGCGTTGCCGGGCTGGTAGCCCAGGTCCACCGAGGTGAAGCCATGCAGGGGCATGTAAACCGTTCGGGCGCCTGCTGCGTCGCCTGGCTTAACGCAGGCAAAGGGCTGCATCGGCGCCTGCGTGCGGTTGGACACGAAGCGCGCCTTGCGGCGCAGCCAGTCGGCGCATTCACGGGCAATGGCGCGCTGGGTGATCTTGTTGCGCAGGGGGATTTCAAACTCGCTGCCGTACAGGCTGCGTTCGCGGTGGAGCTTGGGGATGTGGAATTCCTTGCGCTGCTTGCGGATCTTGTCGGTCACCGCCTCGGCCACGAAGGTGGGCGACGTGAAGATGAACTGGAGCTCGTCAACCTGCGCCAGTTCGGCCTTCAAAGCCTCGAAGGCCTACATCGAGAAGCACGAGGCCGCCACCTTCAGGCGGGCGCCCGGCTTCAAAGCCTGCTTGAGGTCATCACCCAGCAGGCGGTTGATGTTGTCGATGAGCTCCATCGCCGGCTAGCCCAGCCGCTGCGCCACCGGGCGCATCGGCACGAACAACCGGCCCGGCTGGGCTTGCAGGGTGCGCAATCCGCAGCGCACTGACACACAAGTAACGGAACATGAATACACTGCCATCATTGCCGAACGAGGCACGGAGGTGTTGTCATGCGCCAGACTGAACTGCACTTGACCGAGGGCGACCGCTCGGTCGTGGACGAGATTCGCAGCAAAGGTTTGCATCCATCGCGAGAGGTCAATCGGGCTCATGTTCTGTCCGCTTTGGATCGGGGCGTACCGGAGGCGCAGATCATGGCGGTGCTGGGAATGGGGCGCACCGC
>JANMKO010000326.1:0-1601 GCA_031372085.1 Betaproteobacteria bacterium | reverse complement strand
GGCAAACCGGCCGTGCCGGCGGTACGGCGCGCAGGCGGCCTGGTGCAGCGCGCGCCAGGCGGCGTCGGTGGCGGCGCTGGGCTGGCCGGGCGCGGGCGGCGGGCCGGCGGGCCGGCCGGTCACGTCTGTCATGCCTGTCATGCCAGTCAGGTTTGTCACGCCTGTCACGCCCGTCACGCTTGTCATGCCTGTCATGCCTGTCACGGCGGTGGCTGCCGTGCTGCCTGTCGCCCCCGTCACGCGCGTCACGCCCGTCACGCCAGGCCACCTGCGGCCGGCGCGGCGCGCAGCGGGCTGAAGGCCTGCGGCAGCGCCACGCTGTGCAGGCCGGCGCGCTGCAGCAGCGCCAACAACGCGGGCAGCACCTCCAGCAGCAGCGGCCGGCCGCGCGCCGTCAGCGCGCCGTGGCGGTCATGCAGCAGCAGGATGTCGCCGCCGGCCAGGCCGTCGCCCAGGCGGGCCAGCACGCGGGCGGGCTGGCGCTGGCGGGTGTCGAAGCCGCGCCGCGTCCAGCTGGTGAGCAGCAGCCCCTGGCGCGCCAGCGCGGGCTGCAAAAACACATTGCGCAGGCCGGCCGGCGCGCGGAAGAACTGCGGCGCCTGGCCGGTGATATTGGCCAGCACGGCCTGGGCCCGGGCCAGCTCGGTGGCCACGGCCAGCGGGCCGAGCAGCGAGAAGTTGTGGCGGTGCAAAAAGCTGTGGTTCTGCACGCTGTGGCCGCGCGCCACGATCTCGCGCACCAGCTGCGGGTGCTTTGCCGCCTGCCGGGCAATGACAAAAAAAGTGGCACGGTGGCGCTGCGCGTCCAGCAGGTCGAGCACGGTGGGCGTCAGCACCGGGTCGGGGCCGTCGTCGAAGGTCAGCGCCAACTCACCGCGCCGCGCCGCCGCCGCCGGCAGCCGGGTGATGTTGGGCCCGAGCAGGCCGCAGCGCGGCAGCAGGCCCGCCGCTGTGATGGCGCCGTGGTTCAACACCAGGGCGCCCAGCGCCCACGGCCAGGCGCGGGGCAGCAGCAGCGGCGCGGCCAGCGCCAGGCCGTGCAACGCCAGGCTGGCACGCAACAGCGGCGGCCAGCGCGTGTCGGCGGCGGCGGGCGCGGGCGGCGGCATCGAGGATGGGGCGGTGGGCACGGCGGCTGGCGGGGCGGACAGGGTTGACGGAGCGGACAGGGCTGACACTGACGGGGCTGGCGGGGCGGACAGGGCTGACGGGGCGGACAGGGCTGACGGAGCGGACAGGGCTGACGGAGCGGACAGGGCTGGCGGGGAGACAGGGCTGAAAGCAGGGCGTGGTGGAATTTTTACACGCCCGCTGCGCCGTGCGGTGGCGCTGGGCGAGCCCGCCGTGGCGCCAGCGGCGCCCGGACCAAGGCTGCCGACAGCCGCAGCGCCAGCAGCGCGCCCGGCGCCACCACCTGGCCGATGGCCGACAGCGCCGGGATCTGCGAGCCGGCGATCAGCCCGAACGAGGCCACGGTGGTCAGGTTGGCCAGCAGCAGCGAGGCCAGCCAATCGTCGTCGGCAGCCGGCGCGGCGGCCGTGTCACCGGCCGCTCCATCGGCTGCGTCACCGGCCGCGCCATCGGCGCCCACATCGGCGCCC
>JANMKO010000290.1:0-4600 GCA_031372085.1 Betaproteobacteria bacterium | reverse complement strand
GCGGGCGGCTGAACCGGGCCAGTGCCCATGCTTGCCATGCCGGCCGTGCCGTCGTCACCCGCCTTGCCCTGGCCCGGGCTGCCCTGGCCGCTGCTGCCGGTGGATCGGCCGTCTTTGCGGCAGTGCCTGACACTGGCGCTGCTGGTGCATGTCTTGATCGTGGTGCTGGTGGGCAATACCCCCGGGGGCAGCGCGCCGCAGGGGCAGGGGGTTTGGGGCGCGCTGAACATCCGCCTGGCCGGCAGCCAGGCGCCCGGCCAGACCGAGGCCACCGTGGCGGCCGATGCCTACACCGGTGCGGCCGGTGCGGCACTGGCCCGGCGCTGGGGTGGCGCGGTGCGTGCGCCCGATGACGTGCCGGCGCCCGCCGCCCCACCCGGCGCCGCGCGGCAGGGGGCGTGGCAGGCCCAGGCCCGCGACAGGCCACCCGCGCTGGCCGGTGCGGCCGGGGACGGCGCGACACTGCTGCCAGACGATGCCCCGGCGCCGGGCCCGGCACCGGGGTTGCCGATGGCAGCGCCGACGGCATCGCCTGTGCCAGCGCCGGTGACGGCGAGACCGGTGCCGACGCCGACGCCGACGCCGACGCCGATGCCGATGCCGATGCCGACGCCGGTGCCGGTGCCGGTGCCGACCCCTATCCCGCCCATCACGCCGGTGCCGCCGGTCCCGCTGCCGGCGCCACTGCCCGCTGCGGCGCCAGCCACCGTCGTGGCCCCGGCACCCGTGCCAAGCCCTGCACAGCAGCCCGAGCCGCCGATGCCCCGGCTGCTGGCGCCCACCGAGCGGCCGGTGGCGATCCAGCCGCTGTCAGCCGCAGCGGTGCAGGCGGCGCCGGTAGAGCGCCCGCCGATGCCCACCTTCAGCACCCAGGCTGCGCCCGCGCCTGTCGCCGCTCCGGCACCGGCACCCGCACCGGCACCCGCACCCGCACCCGCACCCGCCGCCCCGCCCGAGCCCATGCCTTCGGCAGCACCCCCCGCTGCCCCGGCCCCGGCCCCGACGCAGTCCCCAGCCCCGGCCCCGGCGCAAGCACAAGCACAAGCACAAGCACAGGCCCCGACGTTGGCGCCAGCCGCCGGGCCGGCTGCACCCACTGGCGCCGCGCTGCGCGACGCGGGCGCCGCCAACCCACCCGCCGCCGCACTGCGCGCCACACCCGGCGGCGGCACGCCCGATGCCGGCGCCACGCTGGGCCATGACGTGGCCACACCGCCATCACTGCCGGCCAGCGCGCCCCGGCTCAACCTCGATCTGGTGCGGCCCCGGGGCGGTGCCATCTCGGCACAGGGCAGCCGGGGCCTGCTGCCGCTGCTGCCGCACCCGCCCGAGGCCAAGTCCAAGCTGGCCGACGACATCGAAAAAGCCGCCCGGGCCGACTGCCGCAAAGCCTACGGCAGCCTGGGTCTGGCGGCGGTGCTGCCGCTGGCCATCGACGCGGTGCGCGACAAGGGCTGCAAGTGGTAGGCCCCCGCCGGGCGCGCCTACACGCCGGCGCCCCAGCGCCGACGACCCCGCGCCGACGACCCGCGCCGACGACCCGCGCCGGCCCCCCCGGCCCGGGTTTGCCCCGATGCAGCGGGCTAAATCGCGGGTGGGACACTGGCCTGCCCGCTGCCGCCGGGCCACCCCCTCGCCCGGCCCCGTCGTGCGCCGTCGCCCCGCCATCCAGTCACCTTCGCACGCGCCCGTGCACGCGCCCCTGGCCGTCCCACCCTTCCCCAGCCAAGCCAAATGTCAAACCGACTCCAGGGCAAGACCGCCTTCATCACCGCCGCCGGCCAGGGCATCGGCCGGGCCATCGCCGAGGCGTTTGTGCACGAAGGCGCCAACGTGATTGCCACCGACATCAATGCCGCACTGCTGCATGCGCTGGTCGCGGCCACGGGCTGCCGCGCGGCGCTGCTCGATGTCACCGACGCGGCAGCGGTGCGGGCCGCGGCTGCCGACGCCGGGCCGGTGAACGTGCTGGTCAACGTGGCCGGTTTTGTGCATGCCGGCACGGTGCTGGATTGCACCGAGGCCGAGTGGGCGATGGGCTTCAACCTCAATGTGCGCTCGCAGTGGCTCACCATCCAGGCGTTTTTGCCCGGCATGCTGGGTGCGGGCGGCGGCTCGATCATCAACCTGGCGTCGGTGGCCGGCAGCATCAAGGGCGCGCCGGGCCGGTTTGTCTACGGCGCCACCAAGGCGGCGGTGATCGGCCTGAGCAAATCGGTGGCCGCTGACTTCATCACCCAGGGTGTGCGCTGCAACGCCATCTGCCCCGGCACGGTGGCGACACCCAGCCTGCGTGACCGCATCAAGGCCCAGGCCCAGGCCAGCGGCCAGACGCTGGCGCAGGTGGAGGCCGCGTTTGTGGCACGCCAGCCGATGGGCCGGCTGGGCCGCACCACCGAGATTGCCGCACTGGCCGTCTACCTGGCCAGTGACGAGAGCGCCTTCACCACCGGCACCGCGCAGGTGATCGATGGCGGCTGGAGTAACTAGGCCCCCCCCCGAAGCGCCTTCGGCGCTCCCCCCCAGGGGGCAACGCCAGTGGCCCGGCAGAGCCGGATCCACGGCGCCTACTTGATGGGGGCACGACTGACGGGGGCGCGATTTGCGCCTCGTGCCTTGCATGATTTTTATCAACGGAGACCACGATGAAACTGCTGCGCCACGGCCCCAAGGGCCACGAAAAACCCGCGATGCTCGACTCGCTTGGCCAGGTGCGTGATCTGTCGGGCGTGATTGCCGACCTGCGTGCCGACATGCTCACGCCCGACGGCCTGGCCGTGCTGCGCGCACTCGACCCCGCCAGCCTGCCGCTGGTGGCCCAACCGGGCCGACTGGCGCCGCCGTGGGCCGGCATGGGCAAGTTCATCTGCGTCGGGCTGAACTACGCTGACCACGCGGCCGAATCAGGCCTGCCGGTGCCGGCCGAGCCGGTGCTGTTCACCAAGCACACCAGCACGGTGATCGGCTGCAACGATCCCGTCGTGCTGCCGCAAGGCTCGGTCAAGGGCGACTGGGAGGTGGAGCTGGGCGTGGTGATCGGCCGCCAGGCGCGTTATGTGAGCGAGGCCCACGCGCTGGGTTTTGTCGCCGGCTATTGCGTGGTCAACGATGTCTCGGAGCGTGAATACCAGCTTGAGCGCGGTGGCACCTGGGACAAGGGCAAGGGCTGCGACACCTTCGGCCCCGTCGGGCCGTGGCTGGTGACGGCCGACGAGGTGGCCGACCCACAGCAACTGGCGATGTGGCTGGACGTCAACGGCCAGCGCATGCAAACCGGCAACACCCGCACCATGGTGTTCGGTGTCGCCCAGTTGGTGAGCTATATCAGCCGCTTCACCACCCTCTATCCAGGGGATTTGATCTCCACCGGCACCCCCCCAGGCGTGGGTATGGGGCGCAAACCAGAACCAGTATTTCTGAAAGCAAGCGATAAAATGAAAGTCGGCATCGAGAGTCTGGGCGAGCAAAACCAGACCGTGTATGCGTGGGATCCAGCGCTGATCGACGGTTGATCACTTTCAGGGTTACTGCGCGACATGGTGCCGACGAAAAGAACGTGTCGTCGGGCGGGGTCGCCGGCGGCTTCAGGGGGGGGGAACCCTTTGAAGGCCCAATGGTCATGCAGACAAGAACCGTCACCATCTACTCGGGTGCCCGCATCCGCGTGCCAGAGCACATCCAGCGCATCGACACCCACAGCACCCACGGCTGGCAAATGCGTTACGGCCAGCCCACCTTGTTTTTCTCTGATGGCCAGGGTGCGGGCAACGGGCCGAGGCCGGCGCTCAAGCGCGCCATCGACGCCCTGCGCCAGCGCATTGCCGACCGGCCCGCGCCCACCGGCCTGCAGCGTGGCATCAGCCCGAACAAGCAAAACGATTTGCCGGTGGGCATCAGCGGGCCGATCCTGCGCCAGCGGCCCGGCCGGTCGGTGCCCGAGTGCCATTTTTCGGTCAACCTGCCGCGCTTTGGCGCCAAGCCGCTGCGCCGCAGCGTCTACATCGCCAACCAGAACACCTACACCCCGCAGCGCTACACCGACGCGCTCAATGCCGCGCTGGCCATGCGCCATGCCGCCGAGACCCAGTACCAGGCCGACGCCACCCAGGCCAAGCGGCAAGCCGCTGCCAAGCTGTAGGGTGGGTCGGGCCGATGTCGCCTGGGCGCGTCAAGCGATCCCGAGTTGCGTTGCCAGCGCGCCAAGGTCGGGCGCAGTGATGTTGAACACCGTCTCGCCCAGCGGCTCGATCCAGCCGCCAAGGCCGTTTTCGTCCGGGCGCGGGATGTACGCGGTCTGCAGGCCGGCCTGCTGCGCGGCGGCCAGGTCAGACGGATGGGCGGCCACCATCATCACCTGTCCGGGCGCCAGACCCAGCAGCCGCGCCGCACCCCGGTAGACCGCCAGGTCGGGCTTGTAGCGGCCGATCAGTTCAGCCGACAACACACAATCCCAGGTCAGGCCGGCCTGCTTGGCCATGTTGACCAGCAGCGCCACATTGCCGTTGGACAGCGTGGTGGTGACAAACCGGGTGCGCAGGCGGGCCAGCCCGGCCACGCTGTCGGGCCAGGGGGCCAGGCGGTGCCAGGCGCGGTTGAGTTG
>JANMKO010000272.1:0-7280 GCA_031372085.1 Betaproteobacteria bacterium | reverse complement strand
GCCGGCGCTGCTGGAAATTGCGCTGGGCCTGCCCGGCACGGCGCCGACCAACTTCCCGCGCCTGGACCTGGTGACGACGTTCCTCACTGGTATCAAGACCAACCTCGGCCCGGGCGGCACGCCGTTCAACCTGAACCAGCCGGCCAATGTGGTGGCCTCGGAGATGCTGCGCCTGAACACCGCCATCGCGGCCGTGCCTTTTGCCCAGCAGAACCGGCTGGGCATCGTCGGCAACATCCTGGCCGGCGGCGCTGACAACGCCGGTTATCCCAACGGCCGCCGGCCGAAGGACGATGTGGTGGACATCTCGCTGGTGGCGGTGATGGGCGGCCTGTGCCTGGCCAATGGCAACAGCGATGCGCTGGGCTTTGGCCCGGCCTGCAACCCGGGCGCGGTGTCGGCCACGATGAAAGCCGTCAGCCCCGTCAACAACCTGCCGAACGTCTTCAACCTGCACGACGCGGTTGACCAGGCCGTGGTGCCGTTGCTGGCCGGGTTTCCGTACCTGAACACGCCCAACCCGGGTTCGAAGTGATCCGCCCGCCCCCCCATTAGGAGCCCAACACCATGAAAAATCTGCTTTCCACCGTGGCCCTGGCCGCCGCGCTGGGCCTGGCCGGCGGCGCGCAGGCGGCGCTGATCACCTTTGACATGCCGGGCGTGGTGGCCATCGACCCGGTCACCAGCGTGGCCACCTACAGCGAGGAGATGTTCAATTTCTCCGGCGAAGCGGCGTCATTCCTGCCGCTGGACGGCGTGGGCCGTGGCGGCACCGGCGGGCTGTTTGTGCTGGCCAACGCGGCGCTGCTGGTGACGCCCGGCAGCGGCGGCTTGTTCAATCTGTCGTCGCTCGACTACGGCACCATCGACGGCCTGATCGCCACGCCGCCCACCAGCCTGCTGGTGGAGGGTTTTCTCAGTGACAACACCTTGCTCTCCGAGCTGCTGGATCTGGGCATGCAAAAAAGCTTCAGCTTCACCGGCTGGACGGGCCTGGCCTCACTGCGCTTGACGGCCAACGGCGATTTTGTGCTGGACAACCTGGCAGTAACAGCCGTGCCCGAGCCGGCGGGCTGGGCGTTGGCGGGGCTGGCACTGGCGGGGTTGGGATTGAGCCAACGGCGGCGTGGGGTGGCCCCGGGCCAGCGCGCGTAGCAGGCAACACGCTTGAAATCAGGCCCTCGCTGCTTCGGGTAGCGGGGGCTTTTTCAATGCCGATGGCGCTGACCTGCCATCCGCCCACCGCAGCGCGTCGGCCCAGTCGTTTTGCGCTATTTGCCGATACAAAAACTGCCAAAAATCTCACCCAGCAAATCATCCGAGCTGAAGGCACCGGTGATATCGCTCAGCGCGTCATGCGCCAGGCGCAGCTCTTCAGCAAACAAGTCCAGCGCGGCGTCGCTGGTGGTTAACCCTCCGGGCGCCGCGTGCGCGCGGGCCAGCGCCAGGTGCGCCGCCGTGCGCTGCAGCGCCAGCACATGGCGCTTGCGGGCGATGAACACGCCTTCGGTGGCCGCCACCCAGCCGGCGCGTTGCAGCAGTGCCTGGCGCAGCGCGTCCAGGCCGGCGCCGGTGCGGGCCGACAGGGCCAGCTCGCCGGGCGGCACGGCCTGCACCGGCGCGCTGTCGGCCTTGTTGTGCACATGCAGGATGCGCGCCGCGTCACTGGCCAGCAGCCGTTCGGCAATCGCCTGCTCGGCGGCTTCGTAATCAGGCTGGCCGCGCCGGGTGAGGTCGTGCAAGAAGATCACCGCATCGGCCTGGGCAATCGCCGCCCAGCTGCGGCCGATGCCGATGCGCTCTACCTCGTCGGTGGCCTCGCCGTCGCCGCGCAGGCCGGCGGTGTCGATGACGTGCAGCGGCACGCCCTCGATCTGGATGGTCTGGCTCACCTTGTCGCGCGTGGTGCCCGGCATGGCGGTGACGATGGCCAGCTCGGCCCCGGCCAGCGCGTTGAGCAGCGAGCTTTTGCCAACATTGGGCTGGCCGGCCAGCACCACCTGCAAGCCCTCGCGCAGCAGCGCGCCCTGGCGGGCCCGGGCCAGCACGCCGGCCAGCGCGCTGTCGATGGCCGTCAACTGGCCCAGAGCGTCGGCCTGCTGCAAAAAATCGATCTCTTCTTCGGGAAAGTCCAGCGTGGCCTCGACCAGCATGCGCAGCCGCACGGTGCGCTGGCGCAGCGCCTCGATTTCTTGTGAAAACACGCCCGACAGCGACCGGCCGGCCGAGCGCGCTGCGGCCTCGGTGCTGGCCTCGATCAGGTCGGCCACCGCCTCGGCCTGCGCCAGGTCGATCTTGTCGTTGAGGAAGGCGCGCTGGGTGAACTCACCGGGCTCGGCCAGGCGCAGTCGCAGCGCGGGCAAGGTTTGCGCCGCCGCGTCCAGGCAGCGCGCCAGCAGCAGTTGCAGCACCACCGGGCCGCCGTGGGCTTGCAGCTCCAGCACGTCCTCTCCGGTGTATGAGTGCGGCGCAGGGAACCACAGCGCCAGCCCCTGGTCGATGGCCTGGCCATCGGCCGCCTTGAACGGGCCGTAAACCGCCTGTCGTGGTGGCAGCAGCCGGCCGCACAGGGCCGCCACCAGCGGCGCCAGGCCCGCGCCCGACACCCGCACGATGCCCACGGCACCCCGGCCGGGCGCGGTGGCGATGGCGACAATCGGGTCTTGGGGGGGCGACGGCAACACCGCGCGCATTCTCGGTCACCGTGGGAGTGCCGGGCCGTGCCGCCACACTGCGGCGGCACCGGCCGCTTGCGCAAGATGGCGCGGGGAATGGCGCGGGGTGGAGCGCCGGGCGGCTCGCGTGAGCCCCCCGTCTGACACGCTCCAAGGCCGGTGCTGGGCTGCGCCGGACGTCCCCGCATTGATCGTTGGCCGGGGCACGCCAACATCGGCGCGCCCCGGTCAATCCATCATCGGCGGTTGGCCCGTGCCGTCAAGACCCGGATGGGGGATGCGCCGGCCGGCGGCGTGCAGGCTGTCACGGCGGGCCTGCCGATGGTGGGCGGCAATTGCCCACACCGGCCAACACCGAGCAACATCGGCGCCCGTCGGCCGGCCAGCGGCCGATCCGGCTACTGGACGCCCAGCTGCTTGTTGATGAACCACTGCTGGGCGATGCCCAGCACGTTGTTGGTCAACCAGTACAGCACCAGCCCGGCCGGGAAGTAGAAGAACATCACCGAGAACACCAGCGGCATGATCCACATCATCTTGGCCTGCACCGGGTCGGGCGGCGTCGGGTTGAGCCAGGTCTGGAACATCGTGGACGCCGTCATCAGCAGCGGCAGGATGAAAAACGGGTCTTTGGTGGACAGGTCATGGATCCAGCCGATCCACGGCGCGTTGCGCATCTCCACCGTGGACAGCAGCACCCAGTACAGCGCGATGAAAAACGGCATCTGCACAAAGATCGGCAGGCAGCCGCCCAGCGGGTTGACTTTTTCCTCACGGTAGATGCGCATCATTTCTTGCTGCATCTGCTGCGGTTTGTCTTTGTAGCGCTCGCGCATCTCCATCACCTTCGGATTGATGGCTTTCATCTTGCCCATCGACCGGTAGGCATGCGCATTGAGCGCGTAGAACGCAATCTTCAACAGCACCACCAGCGCGACGATGGCCCAGCCCCAGTTGCCGATCAGCTTGTGCAACTGGTCAAGCAGCCAGAACAGCGGCTTCGACAGGATGGTGAGCCAGCCGTAGTCTTTGACCAGCTCCAGCCCGGGGGCCAGGGCTTCGAGCTTTTTTTCTTCCTGCGGGCCGGCAAACAGCGTGGCATCGAAGCTTTTGCTGGCGCCGGGCGCCACCTCACCCAGCGGCAACACCATCGCGATGGCATACAGGTTGTTGCTCACCTTGGCGGTGCGGAACTCTCTGGGCTGCTTGTCCGGCACCAGCCAGGCGCTGGCAAAGTAGTGCTGCACCATCGCCACCCAGCCGGCATCGGCCGTCTTGTCGTGGTCGGTCGAGCCTTTTTCGATCTCTTTGAACTCAATCTTCTTGAACTTGCTGGCCTCGGTGTACATCGCCGGGCCGGTGAAGGTGGAGTAAAAACTCGACTCACCCGGGGGCGGGTTGCCGTCGCGCGTGAGCTGCAAATACAGCTGGGGCGTGACGGCGGCGGCTGAGCCGTTGCGCAGCGTGTGCTTGACCGCCACGGTGTACTCAGCGCGCTTGAAGGTGTAGGTCTTCAACAGCTGGGTGCCACCGATCTCGGGCGACTCAAAGCTGAGCGTCAAATCCTTGTCGCCGTCCTTGAGTGCGCGCGCACCTGGCAGCACCCGCATCACCGTGAAGTGGTTGGGCAGGGTGATGCCCGGCTGCTGGGTGACCAGCCCCGTCTGCGCCAGATACACGCGCTGCGCGCCCTGGTCAAACAACACCACATGCTGTTTGTCGTCGGCCGCGTCGCGGTACTTCAGCAGCTCCAGCCGCACCAGATCACCGCCCTTGCTGTCCAGCGTGGCCCGCAGCACGTCGGTGGTGATGGTCACTTGCTCGCTGGCCAGCGGCGCGGCGCCGGCCGCCGGGGGCGGGGCGTTTGGCAGGCTGCCCGCAGCGGCCACCGCAGCCGGTGTCGTTGGCAGCAACACACCGGCCTGGCCCGTGCCGGGCAGGGCGCCGGTTGCGGCCACCGGCGCCGGCGCCGGTGCCGCCCCCACCACGGCGGCGGGCCGCGGGCTGAACATCGACGGTGCGCCGTTGTGCTTGTTCCAGGCGTCCCACAACAGGACGAGCGAGACAGAAAACACCACCCACAGGATGGTGCGGCGCATGTCGTTCATGGGCGGGTCTTTGAAGAGAGAAAACGGGTGAACAAAATCGGCGGGGCATCGGGCACCGGGTCTTGACCGCCCGAGCAACCGGGATGGCAGTGCAGGACGCGCCGCACAGCCAGGTAGCTGCCCGCCACCGCGCCATGCCGCTGCAATGCGGCCAGCGCGTAGGCTGAGCAGGTGGGCTCGAAACGGCAGGCATTGCCCAGCCACGGCTTGAGAAAAAACCGGTACCCGCGCACGGCGCCCAGCAGGCACTGGCACGGCAGCCCCCGCAGGGCGTCAAGCATCAGCCCAGCCTCGGCAGGTGTGGCGCGCAGCGTGCAAAACCACCGCTCAGCGCCGCGCCGCCGCGTGCTGCATCAGCAGCGCCAGCTCGTCACGGGCGCACCGGCGCAGCGGGTCAGACGCCGGGCTGACAAACTGCTTGCGGTCAAAAGGCGCTTTCAGGCGCAGCACCCACAAACCCGGTGTCAGCGTGCCGGCCTGCATCTCCATCACCGCGCGCATCTGCCGCTTGAGCAGGTTGCGTGTGACAGCGCGCCGGGCATGCCGCTTGGGTACCACCAGGCCCAGCCAGCGGCCCGAAGGCGGGGCGGCTGGGGATTCATCCACAAGCGGTGGGCAACTGGGTGCATCGCCTGTGGATAACTCAGTCGCAAGGCGCGCTTTGACCGGCTTTTGGATCACACTCGGCCGCGCAAAAACGTGGTGCACCGAGAAGTGCGCACTGCGTGACTTTGGCGGCGTGGCCAGCACGCGTTGAAAGTCAACCGACCGCAGCAGGTGCCCGACCATGGCTGGTTTGCCGGTGACGGGCGCGGTGCAGGTCAAACCGCTGGCCGCGCCGAACCCCACTCAGACCTGCGACAGGCGCTTGCGGCCTTTGGCCCGGCGCGCAGCAATCACCGCCCGGCCTCCGCGGGTCTTCATGCGCACAAGAAAACCGTGGGTGCGGGCGCGGCGGGTCTTGGACGGCTGGTAGGTGCGCTTCATGGTGTTGTCCTTTTGGGTGGGGCGTGGGTGGCGCGTGAGTGGGGCGTGGGTGGGGCATGGGCGGGGCGATAGGATTCCCGCAATCATCAACTGCGTCGGCGGCTTTGGCCCTGTGTCGCTTGAGCACTGTGCCGCGCAAGCTTGTGTGACTTGGCCACTGTGTCACTTGACCACTGTGCCGCGCAAGCTTGTGTCACTTGACCACTGTGTCAATTGACCACCGTGTCACCTGACCACCGTGTCACCTGACCACCTTGCGGCACCCACCGCTTGATGCAGCGTTGGCCTCAGCTTGACCAGCGCACTCGCGCATCGGGGAAACTCACTATTACAGCAAAAAATCCGTTTGGGGTCAAACACTTGCGTTGGCAGGGAGTGGTGGCCCCGACCAGCACCGTGCCAGATCGGTCTGTGGATAACCCGGCTTGCCGAGGCCTGCTGGCCTACAATGGGCTGGCTTAAAGATCAACTTGTCCACAATGAGTCCTGACCTCTGGCAGCGCGGCTGCGAGCAGCTCGCCACCGAGTTGCCCGAACAGCAATTCAACACCTGGATTCGCCCGTTGCCCGTTGCCGACATGGTTGACGGCGGCTTGGCCGGAGCGGTGGCCCAGGTGCGTGTGCCAAACCGGTTCAAGCTCGACTGGATACGGTCGCAATACGCCCAGCGCATTGAAAGCATTCTCACCACGCTGGCGGGCAAGCCGGTGCGGCTGGAGCTGGCGCTGGCCCTGCGCGACCAGCCGCCCGCCCTGCCCACGGCCCGGCAGCTGCCTGGCAATGCGCCGCTGCGCGCTGCGGCACTGATCAATGGCCAGGCGCTGGGCCATGCCACCAGCGTGCGGCCGGTGTCGGCCGGCACCGATCTGGGCGCCGGTGGCGGCCGGCTGCCGGCCAGCGTGTTGGGCCACTACCATCCGCCGCCCGCCGCCAACAGCCACAAACTCAATACCGCATTGACGTTTGACACCCTGGTGGCCGGCCGCGCCAACCAGATGGCACGCACCGCCGCGCTGCATGTGGCCGGTGCGCCGGGCGTGATGTACAACCCGCTGTTCATCTACGGCGGCGTCGGCCTGGGCAAAACGCATCTGATCCACGCCGTGGGCAATGCGCTGCTCAAAGACCGGCCCGACGCCCGGGTGCTGTACCTGCATGCCGAGCAGTTCATCAGCGATGTGGTGAAGAACTACCAGCGCAAGACCTTTGATGAGCTGAAGGCCAAATACCACTCGCTCGACCTGCTGCTGATCGACGATGTGCAGTTTTTTGCCGGCAAGGACCGCACGCAAGAAGAGTTCTTCAACGCCTTCGAGGCGCTGCTGGCCAAGCGGGCCCACATCATCATGACCAGCGACACCTACCCCAAGGGCCTGGTCGATATCGATGAGCGGCTGACCAGCCGGTTTGACGCCGGCCTGACGGTGGCCATCGAGCCGCCCGAGCTGGAGATGCGGGTGGCCATCCTGATCCGCAAGGCGCTGGCCGAGGGCACCGAAATGCCCGAAGA
>JANMKO010000215.1:0-6086 GCA_031372085.1 Betaproteobacteria bacterium | reverse complement strand
TCGCTGCTCGACATCCAGGACGAGACGCGGGACGCGGCCGAGTTTCTGGAGCACGTGAAGATCGACCTGGTGCCCGAGGCGGTGTATGTGTTCACGCCGATGAGCAAGATCCTGGCGCTGCCGCGCGGCGCCACGGCGGTGGATTTTGCCTACGCCATCCACAGCGACGTGGGTGACCACTGCGTGGCGGCCAAACTCAACGGTGAGCCGGTGGCCCTGCGCACCGAGCTGAAAAGTGGCGATGTGGTAGAGATCATCACCGCGCCCGGCGCCCGGCCCAACCCGGGCTGGCTCAATTTTGTGAGCACCGGCAAGGCGCGCTCGAAGATCCGGCATTTCTTGAAGACGATGGAGCATGAAGAATCGCGCACGCTGGGTGAAAAATTGCTGGCCCAGGCGCTGCGCGCCGAGGGCTTGCTGCTGCCGTCGGCCGAGCTGGACGACGCCCCTGCACAAGCGCTGTGGCAGCAGTTGATGCGCTGGAGCGGCAACCGCAGCCGGGCCGATTTGCTGGTCGATATCGGCCTGGGCCGCAAGATTGCCACCATCGTGGCCAAGCGCCTGGCGCAACTGATCGCCGAGCGTGGCGGCCGGCCCGACGCGGTGACGCTGACGCTGAACCGCTTTGGCGTGGCCGACGACGTGGCCACGCCGATGCCGGGTGTGGTAATCGACGGCACCGAGGGCGCATCCGTGCAACTGGCCACCTGCTGCCGGCCGATCCCGGGCGACGTCATCCGCGCCTACCTGGGCCGGGGCGAGGGCTTGCTGGTGCACACCGCCGAGTGCAGCGTGGGCCGGCGCCTGGCCGAGCGCGACCCCGAGCGCTGGATTGCGGTGGAATGGGCTGAGTTGCCGACGCGCCACTTCGAGACCAGCGTCCAGTTGCTGGTCAAGAACGGCAAGGGCGCGTTGGCGCAGTTGGCGATGGCCGTCAGCGCGGCCGAGGCCGACATCAGCCACATCGAGATGGACAACGAGCCGCAATCCGATGCGTCCGAGCTGCGCCTGCTGCTGGCGGTGCGTGACCGCCAGCACCTGGCCGACGTGCTGCGGGCGCTGAAGCGGTCACCGCCGGTGCTGCGGGCGGCGCGCGTCAAGCCTTGACGGGTGGCGGCAGGGCTGCGGCCAGGTGCCAGCCGTCAAGGCTTGACGCGCGCCGCCCGTCACAAAACTTGTGATCTGCATCACAAGTTCTGCCGGGCAGACCGCACAAACTTCGAGGCCAGCCGTCCCTACAGTGCGGGCCAGACCGCTGAACGCGGCGCTTGCTCAGGGAACAATCCATGGCGCCCGCTTGCTCACGCAGCCGGGCGCCCTCTGGTTTCTGGGGCCCAGGTTGTGGGCGATCAGGCTTTGACCACCGGCGCCGGGTAGCGCACCGCCAGCACGTCCAGCGTCTCAGCGCCGCCGGGGGTGTGCAGCTTCACCTCGTCGCCCTCGCGGGCCTTCAACAGCGCCCGGGCGATAGGTGAGATCCAGCTCACCTCGCCGGCCAGGTTGTCGGCCTCGTCGATGCCCTTGATGGTGATGCTGTGCTGCACGCCGTCGCGGGTGGCATACGTCACGGTGGCGCCAAAAAACACCTGGTCATGGCCGAAGTGCAGCGCCGGGTCGGCCACCTCGGCGATCTCCAGCCGGCGCGTCAAGAACCGGATGCGGCGGTCGATCTCGCGCAGCCGCTTCTTGCCGTACAGGTAGTCGCCGTTCTCCGACCGGTCGCCGTTCTTGGCGGCCCAGGACACCCCCTCGACGATGCGCGGCCGCTCGTCGTCGATCAGCGCCAGCAATTCATCCCGCAGCCGCTGGTAGCCGGCGGGCGTGAGGTAATTTTTGCCGCCGGGTGGCAGCGGCGGCAGGCCGGGCGCGGCGTCGTCGTCGTCATCGTCGGCGCTGTCGGGCTCGCGGGTGAAGGCTTTGTTCATGGTGGCGGGGCCAGTCTACCCAGCGCCCCGCCGCGCGGCGCGCCACAGCAGCAGTGCCAGCGCCAGCACGCCCAGCAGGCTGCGGCCGGGCAGCGGCACGCCCACCGGCTGGGCCAGCGCCGGTGCGCCCAGTGCGGCGGCCAGCGCCTCGGGCTGCTGCAGGCGGTGGTAGGCCAGACCGTTCTCGCGCGCCAGCAGTTGCAGATACGGCTCGCGCAGCGACGACAGGTGCTCGGCGCCGGGCGTGGCGCCCAGGCCGACAGCGTTGGGCGGATCGGCCGCAGCGTCGTCCACCAGCGCCTCGCCGCCCACGCTGGCGCCCCGGCCCTGGCTGCGCGGATCGGTTTGCAGCACCTCGTTGCCGGCCCACAGGCCGAGCGGGCGGCCCAGCGAGTCGGTCTTGGGGATGGCCTGCGGCACCGCGCCGCCCACCCCGACGATGAGACCGGCCACCTCGCCCGGCCGGTCATCAAAGCGCGGCCGGTGGCGCGGGCTGAGCGGTGGCGCCTCGTGGCCGTCGCTGACAAACACGATGGCCGGCCGGCCCGGCAATTGGCGGGCGATGTCGATCGCGCTGTGCAGGCCTTTGGCCACCTCGCTGTTGCCCGACCAGGCCATGCGGCCGTCGATCTGGGCCAGCGTGTCGCGCAACTCGGCGCGGTGGGCGCAGACCTCCAGCGGCAGGGTGAGCAAATAGCTGCGGTTGTCGGTGAAGATGGCCCAGCCCAGCCGGGCGCCGCAGGGCAGGCTGTCGAGCGACTGGCGCAGCGCCAGTTTGGTGGCGGCCAGGCGAGACAGCGCTGGCGTTGGCACGCCCGGCGCAGCCTGCGGCGGCGCGGCCTGCGGCGCCACGCTGCCGGGCGGGCCGGCCAGCGGCTGGTCTACCACATTCATGCTTTGGGTGATGTCGATCACCACCACCTGGTGCGCCCGGTGCCGCTGCCAGGTGAGCGCCGGCGCCAGCCAGCCGGCGCCCAGCAGCACGGCGGCGGCCAGCAACACCGCCTGCCGGGGTGGCGCGCGCCACCCCGGCAGGCGGCGCAAGCCGGCAGCGCCGGTGCGGCGCTGGGCAGGCAGCGGCCGCGTCACGGCAGGCCCGGTGAATCGCCGCGCATGGTGGTGGCGGCGCGCTCGGCATCGCGCGGCAGGGCAACGGGTTCGTCGTCGGTCGATTCGGGATCGGGCACCAGCCGCTGCGCGCGCTCCAGGTTGTAGCGCGCGGGCCAGTGGGCGGGGTCGGCGCGCAGCAGCTCACGGTAGCCCTCTTTGGCCAGCTCGATCAGCGCCAGCGCCTGGCCTGGCTGGGCCCCGGCGCGCAGCACCTGGCCCTGGCCCAGCAGCAGGTTGGCGGCGTTGAAGCGCGCCGCCGGGCCCAGTGCAGGATCGGCCGCCAGCCGGCCGTAGGCTTGCAGCGCGGCGTCGCTGTGGCCGTGTGCGGCCAGCGCGTGGGCGTGGGCAAACTGCCACTCGGGCACGGCGCCGGCGTCGGCCCAGCCGAAGGCGGTGTCGCTGGCGTTGTTGGCGGTTTTGTCGGCGCTGGCCGCCGTGGCCGCCGTGGCAGCACTGGCAGCACTGGCAGTACCCGCAGCGCCGGTGACCACACGATCAGTGCCGTGGGCATCGGCCGCACTGGCCGCACCGGCCGCGCCGCTGCGCAGTGGCCCGTCGCCACTGGCCGCCACCGCGTCGATGGCCGCATTCCAGCGCTGCACCCGCAGCAGTTGCACGCCGTCCACCGTGGCCGCCAGCGCCAGCGCCACCGCCGCTGCCAGCGCCCAACGGGGGCAGCGGCGCGAGGCCAGACCGCGCAGCAAGCGCAGCAAGAAGGGCGGCCGGCTCAGTGCCACCGCGTGATCTCCAGCCGGCCGGCGGCCAGCAACAGCATCAAACAGGCCAGCGCCAGCGCCTGGGCGTGCGGCGCCAGGTCGGTGCTCGGCAGCAAGTCCTGGTAGACGATGGGCAGTTTCTCCAGCCGGTTGACATCGGCAATGGCTTGCCCCAGTGCCTCAGCGTCACCGGCCTCGTAGGCCCGGTACGGCGTGGCCAGGGTTTGAAAGTAGTTGTGCAGCAGGATCTCGGGCACGCTGTCGGCCGCAGCGGCCGCGTCACCGGCGGCCAGCGTCAGGCCCGGGCTGTTGGCCGAGCGCAGGTACAGCCAGTACATTGACGCCCGCTGCTGGGTGAAGCGCCGGGCCAGCCGCTCGCGGGTCTCGGGGTCGAGCCGGTCACCGCCGTCGGAGACCAGCATCACGATGCGTGAGCCGTTGTAGGGCCGGCCGTCGAACAGCGCCAGCGCGGCGTCCAGCGCCCGGCCGATGTGGGTTTCTGACAAGCCCCGGCCCACCTGGGTGGCACCGATGGCGGCCTGCACCGCTGCGTTGTGCCCGGTGAAGCCGAGCACCCGGATCGGCAGGGTGCTGAAGACCACCATCGCAAACCGGTCGTCGGGCCGGCTGGCGGTGAAGTCGGCCAGCAGCGCGCGCGCCGCCTGGGCCTTGCTTTCGCGCAGCCGGCCCGGGCTTTGGCTGGTGTAGTAATCCAGCGCCTCGGGGCCGGTGCCACGCGCCGCCGCAGGGGGCCGGCTGCGCGAGAAGCCCTGGTCCATGCTGCGGCTGCGGTCGAGCACCAGCACGATCTCGGCGCCCTGCCCCGTGCGCTGCACCGCATGCTCGGGCAGGTGCGGGCCGGCGGCGGCCACCACCAGCGCGGCCAGCGCCAGCACCTCGGCGCCCAGCAGCGCGCCGGCCAGCGCGCGCGACGGCCGATCACGCGGCTGGCCGGCCAGCCAGGTGTTGGCCAGCGCGGGCGGGCCGGCCGCGCGCAGTGGCAGCAGCGCCAGCGGCAGTGCCCACAGCAGCCAGGCGTTGTCAAAGGCCAGTGCCCAGGCGGTTGTCATGCCCGCTCGGCTTGGCAGCAGCGCCGGCTCAATGCCCGCAGCCAGGCGCCGTCCAACGGCGTTGCCGCACCGGGCGCAAAAAACAGCTGTTGCGACAGCGCCAGAAACTGCGCCAGATCGGCCTGCAGAGGCGCAAACGCCGGCTGCCGGGCCAGCCAGCCGGCCAGCCCGGCCTCAAACAGCACCTGGCCGGCGCTGTCGTCCAGCGCCCGGTGCAGGCGCTGGCAGGCGGCGCGGGCCTGCGCATCGTCAGGCGCGTCGGGCAGGTGGCGCAGCCGGGCCCAGGCCCGGCCGAACGGCAGGTGCCGGCGCTGCCACCACGGCCAGCCCAGCCGGGCCCAGGCCAGCCAGACCATCAACAAGGTGGCGGCGCCGGCCCAAACCGCCAAGCGCTGCTGCAACGCCGACGCATCGACCCGCGGCGGCGCGATGTCGGGCTGCAAGTCGCCCAGACCCTGGCGGGGCGATACCGCCAGCGGCAGCAGCGGGGCCACGGTCACCGGCCAGGCGTCGATGCGCAGGGCCTGGTCGCGTGGCGGACCGGTGTAGCGCAGCGTGATGGGCGCGATTTCGAGCGTGCGCACTTCTTTGGGTGCCAAAAATACCTGGTAGTCGAGTTGCAGCACCTGGCGCTGGCCGCCCGGCACGGCCTGGCTTTGCAGGCGCAGTGCGCGCAGCTCGATGGCCTGGCCGCGTGCGCCGGCCAGCGGCAGTGACGCGGCGTCCAGCACCAACCCGGCCGGCACCTGGATCAGCACCTGGCGCTGCAAGGTGTCGCCCACCTGGTAGCCGTAGGCCCGTGGCTCATGGGTGCTGGCTTGCAAGACCAGCGGCGCCGGCCCGCCGCGCAAGGCGGGCGCTGACAACGGCGCCGCAGGTGACGACGGCGCGGTTGAGGCCGGCTGGGCAGCGGCCGCGCCGGTGGCCAGGGCCAGGGCCAGCGCCCGCGCCAGTGTCAGCGCCGATGTGGGCATCAGCGTCAACCCGCAGGCCAGGCCGCGCGGCAACCGGCTCATGCCAGAAAGTGCCGCGTCACCGCGTCGGCATCAAAAGCCCCGTCAAGAAACAGCGGGCGCAGCCGCTGCGCGGCAAAACACAGCTGCAAGGCATCGCGGCGCTGCTGGTGCGCCCGGGCCAGCCGATCACGCAGCGCCGGGCGCCACCACCACAGCGCGCGCCGGCCGGTTTCGGCATCGACCACGCTCAACAGCCCACGCGCCGCTGCGGGGCCGGCTTCTTGCTGATCACCCAGCACCACCGGCACC
>JANMKO010000187.1:0-2072 GCA_031372085.1 Betaproteobacteria bacterium | reverse complement strand
GCTGCGCGAGCTGACGCGCAACCTGCTGCACAACGCCGTCAAGCACAGCCCCGCCGGCAGCCGGCTGGCGGTGACGCTGGCGGTGCAGACGGCGCCCGACGGCAGCCAGGCCGTGCTCACCATCGCCGACAGTGGCCCCGGCGTGGCCGCCGCGCTGCGCCCGCACCTGATGCAGCCGTTCTCGGCCAGCCAGGGCGGTGCCGGGCTGGGGCTGGCGATCTGCCACGACATCGTGCTGTCACTGGGCGGCCAGCTGGCGCTGGACAACCGCGTGGCGGGTAGCGTGGCGGGTCGTGTGTCCGGCGGCCTGTCTGGCGGCCTGTCTGGCGGCGCGTCTGGCGGCGCGTCTGGCGGCCTGTCCGGCGACCCCGTCACCACCGGCCTGGACGCCACGGTTCGGCTGCCGCTGGCCGAGAATTGCGACCCGACAATGGCTGTAAAACTGAGCCCGCAAACCCTGTGAAACCGCAAACCAAGCCCCCGCCCGCCGGTCAGCCCGGCGCACCGTCCACTGCCGCGATGCGGCTCGACAAATGGCTGTGGGCTGCGCGCTTCTACAAAACCCGCTCCCTGGCCACCGACGACATCGACAAAGGCCGGGTCCACGTCAACGGCCAGGTGGCCAAACCGTCGCGCGACCTGCGGGCGGGCGACACCGTGCTGCTGCGCCAGGGCCCCGTGCAGCGCACCGTGCTGGTCAAGGGCCTGAGCGCGCAGCGCGGCCCGGCGCCGGTGGCCCAGGCGCTGTATGAAGAAACCACCGACAGCCTGGCCCAGCGCAGCCGGGCCGCCGACGCGCGCCGGCTGGCTGCCGAGCCGGCGCTGAGCATCGAGCAAGGCCGGCCCACCAAACGCGACCGGCGCGACATCGAGCGCACCCAGCACGACTGGCAGCGCTGGAGCGCGTCGCTGGACGACCACTGACGGCACGACGCTCAAGCCCCATGCGCCGCCCGGCCGCTTTGGCCGGTGCGTTTGCTGCACCGCAGCAGATCGATTGAAATACCCCACTTGAAGCACGGGACAAGTACCCCATATCCGATGCAGACCGTGTTCAACCCCTTCAAAAAAAACCGCAAAGCCACCGACATGACGACGCCGGACACCGACCCCACCGTGCCCCCCTTCTACGATCCTGAAGCCGCACCCGTCGGCGCGGTGCCCGATGCGCCGCCGCCCAGCGCCGAGCAGCGGCTGGCTGAGCTGGAGGCCAGACACACCGACGTGTCAGACGCCTACCTGCGGGCCAAGGCCGAGGCCGAGAACACCCGCCGCCGCGCCGACGAAGAGATCAGCAAGGCGCGCAAATACGCCATCGAATCCTTCGCCGAAAGCCTGTTGCCCGTCAAAGACAGCCTGGAAGCCGCGATTGCCATGCCCGACGCCAAGGTGGAGCAGGTGCTGGAGGGGGTGCATGCCACGCTGCGCCAGCTGGGTGCCGCACTCGACCGCAACAAGGTGCTGCAAATCGCGCCGCCGGCCGGCACCAAGTTTGATCCGCACCAGCACCAGGCCATCAGCGTGGTGCCGGCAGATCAAGACGCCAACACCGTGGTGGCGGTGCTGCAAAAAGGCTATCTGATCGCCGACCGGGTGCTGCGCCCGGCCCTGGTGACGGTGGCCGCAGCCAAGTAGATCCGTACTTTGCAGCGGGCTGTGCCCGCAGGCGCCGCACTTGAAAGCGCCTGGCCAGTCCGCATTTTGAACAGCAATAAACATCCCTTTACCGGAGCACCTCATGGGCAGAATCATCGGCATCGACCTGGGCACCACCAATTCTTGCGTGGCCATCATGGAAGGCAACACCACCAAGGTGATCGAGAACAGCGAGGGTGCGCGCACCACGCCGTCGATCATTGCCTACCAGGAGGACGGTGAGGTGCTGGTGGGTGCCAGCGCCAAGCGCCAGGCCGTCACCAACCCGCGCAATACGCTGTACGCCGTCAAGCGGCTGATCGGCCGCAAGTTCACCGAGAAAGAGGTGCAAAAGGACATCAACCTGATGCCCTACACCATCACCGCCGCCGACAACGGCGACGCCTGGGTGGAGGTGCGCGGCAAGAAGATCGCGC
>JANMKO010000162.1:0-3581 GCA_031372085.1 Betaproteobacteria bacterium | reverse complement strand
GTAGGCCTTGACCTCACCACCAAACTTGGCCGCCAGCACTTTGGTCAGCGCTGCCGTCAGCGTGGTCTTGCCATGATCGACGTGGCCAATCGTGCCCACGTTGACGTGCGGCTTGGTGCGTTCAAATTTGCTTTTTGCCATTTCAATCTCTCCGTCTGTAAAGAGCGTTGCCCGTGGTGTGTTTTAGGTCTCCAGCACATTGCCTGCCACGGGCAGCTTGCTGACCGGCCTCGTGCGGGACGAATCCGGGTGCCGAAGACCGGCTCAAATTCAGGGCGCCGCAAGCAGCGCCGGTGGTGCTGACTTGCTTGCAGCCTTGCGTGCAGATTTACTTGCTGCGCGCGGTGATGATCGCGTCGGCCACGTTCTTGGGCGCCTCGCTGTAATGCTTGAACTCCATCGTGTACGTGGCGCGCCCTTGTGACATCGAGCGCAACGTGGTGGAGTAGCCAAACATCTCAGACAACGGCACCTCGGCCTTGATCACCTTGCCGCCGCCCGGCATGTCGTCCATGCCCTGCACCATGCCGCGGCGGGACGACAAATCCCCCATCACCGAGCCGGCGTAGTCTTCAGGCGTCTCCACTTCCACCGCCATCATCGGCTCAAGAATCACCGGCCCGGCCTTGCGGCAACCGTCCTTGAAGCCGAGTGAGGCGGCCATCTTGAAGGCGTTTTCGTTCGAGTCCACCTCGTGGTACGAGCCGAAGGTCAGCGTCACTTTCACGTCCACCACCGGGTAGCCGGCCAGCACGCCGGCTGGCAATGAGTCTTCAACGCCCTTCTTGACCGCGGGGATGAACTCACGCGGCACCACGCCGCCTTTGATCGCGTCAACGAACTCAAAGCCTTTGCCCGGCTCTTGCGGCTCAATCTTGAGCACGACGTGGCCGTACTGGCCCTTGCCGCCCGACTGGCGCACAAACTTGCCCTCGATGTCCGACACGCCCTTGCGGATGGTCTCGCGGTAGGCCACTTGCGGCTTGCCGACATTGGCCTCGACGCCGAATTCGCGCTTCATGCGGTCAACAATGATTTCCAGGTGCAACTCGCCCATGCCCGAGATGATGGTCTGGCCCGATTCTTCGTCGGTCTTGACGCGGAACGACGGGTCTTCCTGGGCCAGCCGGCCCAGCGCAATGCCCATCTTTTCCTGGTCGGCCTTGGTCTTGGGCTCCACCGCCTGTGAGATCACCGGCTCTGGGAAGATCATCTTCTCCAGCGTGATGATGGCCGACGGATCGCACAGGGTTTCACCCGTGGTCACGTCCTTCAGGCCCACGCAGGCAGCGATGTCGCCAGCCAGAATCTCTTTGATTTCTTCGCGCTGATTGGCGTGCATCTGCAAGATGCGGCCGATGCGCTCTTTCTTGCTGCGGATCGGGTTGTAGACCGAATCACCCGACTTCAACACGCCGGAATAAACGCGCACAAAGGTGAGCTGGCCCACATACGGGTCGGTCATCAGTTTGAACGCCAGCGCGGCGAACTTCTCGTCGTCGGCAGCACGGCGTTGGGTGGGCTTGTCGTCGTCGTCGGTGCCCGGCACGGGCGGGATGTCGATGGGCGAGGGCATGAAGTCGATCACGCCGTCCAGCATGCGCTGCACGCCCTTGTTCTTGAAGGCCGAGCCACAGAACATCGGCTGGATTTCAGCGCCGATGGTGCGCGTGCGGATGCCGAGCTTGATCTCGTCCTCGGTCAGGTCGCCCGTCTCAAGGTATTTGTTCATCAGCTCTTCCGATGATTCGGCGGCCGCTTCCAGCATGTTCTCGCGCCACTTCTTGGCTTCTTCAAGCAACTCGGCAGGGATCTCGCGGTAGTCGAACTTCATGCCCTGCGATGCCTCGTCCCAGATGATGGCTTTCATCTTGATCAGGTCGATCACGCCGGTGAAGTGTTCTTCAGCGCCGATGGGCAACACGATAGGCACCGGGTTCGCCTTCAGGCGCACCTTCATCTGCTCATAGACCTTGAAGAAGTTGGCCCCGGTGCGGTCCATCTTGTTGACGAAGGCCAGCCGTGGCACCTTGTACTTGTTGGCCTGACGCCAGACCGTCTCAGATTGCGGCTGCACGCCGCCCACGGCGCAATACACCATGCAGGCACCGTCGAGCACCCGCATCGAGCGCTCAACTTCGATCGTGAAGTCAACGTGCCCGGGGGTGTCGATGATGTTGATGCGGTGCTCAGGAAAGGCCAGTTCCATGCCCTTCCAGAAGCAGGTGGTGGCTGCCGAGGTGATCGTGATACCGCGCTCTTGCTCTTGCTCCATCCAGTCCATCGTGGCAGCGCCATCGTGCACTTCACCGATCTTGTGGTTGACACCGGTGTAGAACAGGATGCGCTCGGTGGTCGTGGTCTTGCCGGCGTCGATGTGCGCGGAGATGCCGATGTTGCGATAGCGCTCGATGGGGGTCTTGCGGGCCATGATTCACTCCAAATACAGGGGCCGCCCGCGGGTTGGTAAAAACCCGGTGGGGCGGCCGAAGGGCTACAGCAGCGGAAACGTCTTCTAGAAGCCGTCTTTAGAAACCGAGTTTTAGAAGCGGAAGTGCGAGAACGCCTTGTTGGCTTCGGCCATGCGGTGCACTTCGTCGCGCTTCTTCATCGCGCCGCCACGGCCCTCGCTGGCCTCCAGCAACTCATTGGCCAGGCGTGCCGCCATCGATTTCTCGCCGCGCTTGCGGGCGGATTCTTTCAACCAACGCATGGCCAGGGCCATCCGGCGCACGGGGCGAACTTCCACGGGAACCTGGTAGTTGGCACCGCCGACCCGGCGGGACTTGACCTCGACCATCGGCTTGACGTTGTTGATGGCGACCATGAAGATCTCCAGCGGGTCTTTACCGGCCTTCTTCTCGACCTGCTCCAGTGCACCATAAATGATGCGCTCGGCGACGGCCTTCTTGCCCGACTCCATGACGACGTTCATGAACTTGGACAGATCCACCGACCCAAACTTTGGGTCGGGCAGGATTTCGCGTTTGGGTACTTCGCGACGACGTGGCATTTCAATTCCTTTTCAGCTTCAGCGGGTGACCGGGCCTGTGGGACCGCACCGAAGAGATCACGCAACGGATCTCTCGCTTACTCGGCCACCGCAATCCACAAGATCAGCGGCAGCCGCAAAAATCACGACACCGGCTTGGCCGCGTGCCGTGACAACGATTTCAAAGGTTTGGCGTCACGCCAACCTTTGACTCAGAAAGCCCTCAGGCCTTCTTCGGGCCCGATCAGGCTTTCTTCGGACGCTTCGCGCCGTATTTGGACCGTGACTGGCGGCGGTCTTTGACACCTTGCAGGTCAAGTGAGCCGCGCACGATGTGGTAGCGCACGCCCGGCAAGTCTTTGACCCGGCCGCCGCGCACCAGCACCACGCTGTGCTCTTGCAGGTTGTGGCCCTCACCGCCGATGTACGAAATGATCTCGAAACCATTCGTCAGGCGCACTTTGGCCACTTTGCGAAGCGCCGAGTTGGGCTTCTTGGGCGTGGTGGTGTACACGCGAGTGCACACGCCACGGCGCTGCGGGCAGTTCTGCATCGCAGGTGATTTGCTCTTGATGACCTCGGCCTGACG
>JANMKO010000075.1:0-16859 GCA_031372085.1 Betaproteobacteria bacterium | reverse complement strand
GATTTTTCGTACTCGATGGTGATGGCCGAGGCGCTGGGCGGCGCGGCCTGCGGCGGCGTGCCGATGAGCATTGGCGTGCACACGGACATGTGCACCCCGGCACTGGCCCGTTTTGGCAGCGACGAGCTGCGCCAAGAGTGGCTGGTGCCGTCGATTGCCGGCGACATGGTGGGCTGCCTGGGCGTCAGTGAGGTGGGCGGCGGCAGTGACGTGGCCGCCATCAAGACCCGTGCCCAGGCCGAAGGCGCTGACTACCTGATCAACGGCAGCAAGATGTGGATCACGAATGGGCTGCAAGCCGATTGGTGCTGCCTGCTGGCCAACACGTCTGACCTGGCGGCCGGCGGCTCACCGCACAAAAACAAGAGCCTGATCATCGTGCCGATGGACGCACCGGGCATCAGCCGGCAAAAGATCAAGAAGATCGGCATGAACTCGTCGGACACCGCGCAATTGTTCTTTGACAACGTGCGCGTGCCGCGCCGCTACCTGATCGGCCAGGAGGGCATGGGCTTCGCCTTCCAGATGCTGCAATTTCAGGAAGAGCGGCTGTTTGGCGCCGCGTCGTCGCTAAAAAGCATGGACAACCTGATCGACCTGACGATCGAGTACACAAGATCACGCAAGACCTTTGGCAAAAGTGTGCTCGACAACCAGGTGGTGCACTTCCGCCTGGCCGAGCTGCGCACCGAGGTGGCGGCGCTGCGCGCCCTCACCTACCACGCAGTCGAGCTGTACATCAGCGGCAAGGACGTGACCAAGCTGGCGTCGATGGCCACGCTGATATGCGGCCGGCTGGTGCGCGAGGTGTCCGACAGTTGCCTTCAATACTGGGGCGGCATGGGATTTACTTTCGACAACCCCATCTCGCAGGCCTACCGCGACAGCCGGCTGGTGTCGATCGGCGGCGGCGCCGACGAGATCATGCTGGGCATCATCTGCAAGCTCGAAGGCACGCTGCCGAAGGGTGGGCATTGATGGGCACCCTCGTCCCAACCCTGCCGCGTGCAGGACCCGAGGCCGTGCCTGTGGCGTATGGCCCCTTCCCCCTGCCAGGGGGAAGGCTGGGATGGGGGTGATGGCGGCAAAGCTTTTGCAGGTTCGACCCCCTCCCCAGCCCTCCACTTCGCCGCTTGCAAGCGGCTCAGATTCGCCAGGAACCACCATGTCACTCGATCTGACCTTGCTGCAAACCCTGGCCGTGCACCACAAAGCCGGCGTCTGGACCCTCACGCTGAACCGCCCCGAGGCGCGCAATGCCATGTCGATGGCGATGGTGCGCGAGCTGCGGCTGGTGCTGGCCGAGGCCGAAGCCACCCCCGGCGCGCGTGCGCTGGTGCTGCGCGGTGCCGGTGGCCATTTTTGTGCCGGCGGTGACATCTTGGACATGGCCCAGGCCCGCCAGCGCGCCGCCGCCGCCGAGCCCGGCAGCCACCCCATGGCCGCCAGCAACGCCGCTTTTGGTGAGCTGTGCGTGGCCTATGCCCAAACCGGCCTGGCCACCATTGCGGTGGTGCAGGGCACGGTGATGGGCGGCGGCTTTGGCCTGGCCTGCGTGGCCGATGTCTGCCTGGCCGGCCGCACGGCGCTGTTCCGCCTGCCCGAAACATCACTGGGCGTGGTGCCGGCGCAGGTGGGGCCGTTTCTGGTCGAGCGCATCGGCTACGCCGAGGCCAAACGCCTGGCCGTCACCGGTGGCCGGCTCGATGCCCAGGCCGCACTGGCCTTGCGCCTGGTGCACGAGGTGCATGACAACCCTGCGCAACTGGACGCCGCACTGGCCCGCGTGCTGCACGACATCCTGCAATGCGCGCCGGGCGCGGTGGCGGCCACCAAGGCCCTGCTGGCCAAGGCCCGCTTCCACGCGCCGGCCGATCTGGTGGCCGAGGCGGCGGCGGTGTTCTCCAACGCCGTGCTGGGCGACGAGGGCACCGAGGGCACGCTGGCCTTTGTGCAAAAGCGCAAGCCGGCCTGGGCGCCGCCGTGAGTTTTGCCAAGATTCTGGTGGCCAACCGGGGTGAGATTGCCTGCCGGGTGATGCGCACCGCCCGGGCGCTGGGCTACCGCACGGTGGCGGTGTTCAGCGATGCCGACGCCGCTGCGCCGCATGTGCGGCAGGCCGATGAGGCGGTGCGCATCGGCCCGGCGCCCGCAGCTGAGTCGTACCTGCACATGCCTGCCCTGCTGGCCGCCGCCCAGGCCACCGGCGCCGATGCGGTGCACCCGGGCTACGGGTTTTTGTCGGAGCGGGCGGACTTTGCCCAGGCCTGTGCCGGTGCCGGCCTGGTGTTCATCGGCCCGCCACCGGCCGCCATCCGGGCCATGGGCGACAAGGCCGAGGCCAAGCGCCGCATGGTGGCCGCCGGTGTGCCCTGCGCGCCCGGCTATTGGGGCGACGCGCAAGACGACGCCACGCTCACCGCCCAGGCGGCCACGCTGGGCCTGCCGCTGCTGGTCAAGGCGCTGGCCGGCGGCGGCGGACGCGGCATGCGGCTGGTGCATCACCTGGATGAGTTGCCCGCCGCGCTGGCCGGCGCCCGGCGTGAATCACACAGCGCGTTTGGTGATGGCCGCCTGATGCTGGAGCGCCTGGTGCCGCACGGCCGGCACATCGAGATCCAGGTGTTTGCTGACCAGCACGGCCACGCGGTGCACCTGGGCGAGCGTGATTGCAGCGCCCAGCGGCGCCGGCAAAAGCTGATCGAAGAAGCACCCGCACCCAGCATCACCCCGGCGCTGCGCGCGCAATTGGGCGCGGATGCGGTGGCCGCCACGCTGGCGGTGGGCTATGTGGGCGCGGGCACGGTGGAGTTCATCGTCGATGGCCAGATGCAGCATTATTTTCTGGAGATGAACACCCGCTTGCAGGTAGAGCATCCGGTGACCGAAGCCATCACCGGGCTCGATCTGGTCGAGTGGCAACTGCGCGTGGCCGCCGGAGAGCCGCTGCCGCTGCGCCAAGACCAGATCACCTTCACGGGCCATGCCATCGAGGCCCGGCTGGTGGCCGAAGACCCGTATGACGGCTTCAAACCGCAGACCGGCCGGGTGCTGCACTGGCAGCCCGGCGCGGCGCTGCAAGCCGGCGTGGCGCAGCCACTCGGCGTGGCGCAGCCACTCGGCATACGCATCGACCACGGCATCACCGAGGGCGTTGACATCACCCCCTGGTATGACGCGATGGTGGCCAAGATCATCGTGCACGGCCCCAGCCGGGCCGACGCCCGGCGCCGGCTGCGCGCGGCGCTGGCCGATGCACCGCTGCTGGGCCCCGTCAACAACGGCCGGTTTTTGCATGATTTGCTGGGCCACCCGGCGTTTGCCACCGGGGCCGTGCACACCACGCTGATCGACGACTGGGCCAGCAGCGGTGAGCCGCTGTTGCAGCGGCCGGTGCCGGACGACGCGGTGTGGCTGGTGGCGGCAGCCGTGCGGGCGCTGGGCACGGGCGTTGCCGCCCCGGCCATCGGCGATCAGCCTGCGCCTGCCCACCTGGGCCGCCCACCCGGCCTGGCCGCCTGGCAGCTCACACTGCAATGCCAGGGCCAGCAGCGCCGGCTGGCGGTGCTGGCTGACGGTGCTGCGGTGCAGATCACGCTGGCAGGCGCCACCCACCGGCTGTGCCTGCTGGCGCGTGACGGTGCCCGCCTGCGCATCGAGCACAACGGTGTGCAGCGCTCACTGATTCACCACGACGACGGCCAGCGCCTGCACCTGGTGTGGTTGGCCGCCACCTTTGTCTTCACCGAGCCATCGGCCTGGCCCGGCACCGAGCGCGCGGCCGACGCCCGGCGCGTGCTGGCCCCGGTGGCCGGCACCGTGGTGCAGGTGGCCGTGCAGGTGGGTGACCGGGTGGCCGCCGGCCAGCCGCTGGTCTGTGTGGAGGCGATGAAGATGGCAATGTGGCAGCCCGCCACCGCCGCCGGCACGGTGCAGGCGCTGCACGTGGCCGCCCGCAGCACGGTGGCCGCCGGTGCCCTGCTGATCGAGCTGACGCTGGACGAGCCAGCGCCTGAAGGCCCGCCGTGATGTCCGCCACAGCCAACCTGAGTTCCGACCTGAGGCCCACCGCGATGACCACCCTCCCGACGACCAACCCGATGCCCGACACCCACCCCGACAAAGCCATCCTCACCTGCGCCCTCACCGGCGTGTTGACCGATCCGGCCCAGCACCCGGTGCCCGTCACCCCGGCGCAGATGGCGGCCGAGGCGCGCGACGCCTGCAACGCCGGCGCCAGCATCCTGCATGTGCACCTGCGCCGGCAGGAGGCCGGCCTGGGCCACCTGCCCAGCTGGGACCCGGACGTGGCCGACGCGGTGTGCAGCGCCATCCGCGCCGCCTGCCCGGGCGTGATCCTGAACCTGACCACCGGCGTGCTGGGGGCCGATATCTCGGGCCCGGCGGCCTGCCTGCGCCGCGTCAAACCCGAGATTGCCGCCTGCAATGCCGGCAGCCTGAACTACCTCAAGCTCAAGGCCGATGGCCAGTGGGCCTGGCCGCCGATGGTGTTTGACAACCCGGTGGCCAAAGTGCAGGCCATGCTGGGCGTGATGGCCGAGACCGGCACCCACCCCGAATTTGAATGCTTTGACGTGGGCATCGTGCGCTCGGTGGCGCTGTTTGCCCAGGCCGGCATGGTGCCCGGTGTGCCCGAGATCAACCTGGTGATGGGTGTGGCCTCAGGCATGCCGTGTGATGCCGACCTGCTGGCCCTGCTGCCGCGCTGGATGCCGGCGCGGGCGGTGTGGCAGGCCACCTTGATCGGCCGGGCCGAGGTCTGGCCGCTGCACCAGCGCGTAGCGGCGCTGGGCGGCATGCTGCGCAGCGGGCTGGAAGACACTTTTTACCTGCCGGGCGGTGCGCGCGCCAGCGGCAACGGCGCGCTGATCGAGGCGCTGGCGCGCTGCGCCCGCCAGGCCGGCCGCGAGATTGCCACGCCGGCCGAGGCGCGGGCCCGTTTGCAGCTGTCAGCCCAAGGTGCCGGGGCCTGATCTGGCCTGATCTGGCCTGCCCTGGCCTGATCTGGACAAACCCCGGCCTGTTCGGTCTACTGCGGCGGCACGCCCTTTGACGGCCGCCTGAGCGGCGCCGCCCGCTGGCCCCCCCGGCCGGCCCAGCCCGAGCCCCGCCATGCCAGACCGCCAGACCGCCGCCCGCACCCGACAGCCCACGCACCGGGCCAGCCACGATGCGCCCACCTCGGCCCGGGCCGGCAGCCGGCCCGGTGCGGCCTTGCCGGCGCCCTTGCTGCACGGCATCCAACGGCTGTCGGGGCTGGATTTGTCGGATGTCACGGTGCATGCCAACTCACCCCGGCCGGCGCAACTGGGGGCCCAGGCTTTTGCGCAGGGCGACCACATCCACCTGGCGCCGGGCCAGCAACGCCATCTGCCGCATGAGGCTTGGCATGTGGTGCAGCAGCGCCAGGGCCGGGTGGCGCCGGGGCGTCAAGCATGGCAAGGCCAGCCGGGTTGGCAGGCCAAGGGCGCCGCCATCAACGACCAGCCTGCGCTGGAGCAAGAGGCCGACCAGATGGGCAGCCGCGCCGCCCAACTGGGCCAACAAGCCGTGGGCCCCGCCACCTTGCGCGCTGCCGGCTGCGACGCTGCCAGCACCGACGGCGCCCCGGCACTGCCGCTGGCCGCAGCGCGCAGCGCCCGCCCAGCGCAACCTGCGGCGGTGATCCAGCGCAATGTGGGCATGGAGGTGGAGACCTCCAAGTACTGGCAGGTGTGGACCGCCGATGGCGGGCCCGACCAGGCGCCCCGCCCTGTGGCCAAGGGCACGCCCATCGTGCACCGGCCGCACTTCCAGATGCAGGCCGAGTTTGCCGGTGATGCCGCGTCCAACCTCGAGATGGTGACCAACCCACCGGGCAGCATCAGCCGCACCGAGTACGAGGCCTGCCGCGACGGCATGATCACGCTGGGCCAGGAGATGGAAGCGCTGCAAGGCCACAAACCCTTCAACGCCGCCGAGCTGACCGGCGGTGATCCGCGCTTCACCATCCAGCCCGGCGTGGCCGACCAGGGCCTGGGCGCACACCTGCAAGTCACCGTGGGCGTGCCGCTGGCCAGCGTGCCGGCGCTGTTCAAGCACCTGGAGGACGAAGGCGTGGAGGCGCCTTTCAAACTGGGCAACACCGCCACCCAGACCCAGCAAGCCATTGCGCCAGGCGTGGCCACGGCGCTGGGCCAGGCGCAGATCAGCCCCGAGTTGCTGGGCTTCATCACCTTGATCGAGCAAACCCTGAAAGAAGGCGGCGGCGACCCAAACGCCAAAAAGGCGCAGATGGCCACCTTCCCGAAGGCGGTGTTCACGCTGCTGGCGCGCACCGATTTCAAGCGCATGTTCGATCTGCTGCCACCCAACGATCAAACCGCCATCAGCAACCACCTGGACGCCTGGGTCAGCGCGGTGCTGAACAAGCCGAACGGCGCGTTTGCGCCCGATCAGCCGGTGATGAAGCAGACCTTTCTGGATCCCGAAAGCAAAGCGCCCGCCAGCACCATCAACACCAGCCGGGCCGACTGGCTGGCCAACCTGCCCGAGCGCGATTTGCTGTCGTACCACGGCAAGCAAGACGCCGCGCTGGCGCCGCGCCCCAGCGGCAAGGCCCGCACGCCACTGCGCACCGAGGCCAAAAAGGCGGCGGTCGACGTGTCGCTGGCGCCCGGGCAGGCGAACGTCTCAGATGCGCGCGCGCCGCTGGACGTGCCGCTGAACCGCAACTTGATGCGCAAGCTGGTGCACGACTTGAAAGACCTGTACCAGGGCATGGGCGGGCTGGGCAACAAGGTGGACACGGTGGCGGTGCACGGCCTGCCCGGTCAGGTGGCGCCCAGCGTGTCGCAGGCGGTGATCCTGGAGATCCGCAAAGGCCCGTCACTGTCGGGCAAGGCGGCGTTGTGGCGCGACGGCATGGACCCGGTCTACAACGCGGTAGAGCGCGCCATCGCCTACCCGCAGGGCCGGCCTGCCGCGCCGCAGAAAGCGCACTTCTGGAGCAAGCAGCCGGCACCGCTGCCGCAGCGGTCGTATACCAGCGTGCTGTCGGACAAACAGCAGCAGCAGCGCCAGGCGCTGGACTTGCTGCGCACCACGCTGCTGCAACTCAATGCCGACGCGCAGCAAGACGACTTGCCGCTGGCCACCCACCAGGCCCGGGTGGGCAAGGCATTGAAGGGCGGCGGCTGAGGCGCGGTGTGCAGCACAGCCCGGCGCGCAGGATCAGAGCGCCAAGTACGCGCCGATCCGCCCTGGCTTGCCTACAGGGTCTTCAACAACCGCGCGACCTCGGACTGGCCGCGGAACTGGCCACCCAGCGCAGCCAGCGTGGTCAGTTCCTGGCGTGCCAGGTCTTTGTTGCCGGCAAGAATCTGCAGGCGCGCCAGGCTCAGACGAAGCATGCCGTTCTGCGGCTGCAAGGCCACGGCCTTCCCCTGCCATGCCAGCGCCTTGGCGTACTGTTTGTCGCGGGCCAACAACTGCGCCAGCGTGTCCATGAACACAGGCTGATCGGGCGCCAGTGCTATCGCCTTTTCGGCCAGCGCGGTAGCGCCGTTGCGCTTGAGCTGGCCGCTCACCCAGGCCAGGTTGTTGTAGGCCACGCCGCTTTTTGGTTGCAGCACCGTCACGCTGGTGTAAAGCCGCTCGGCCGTGACGAAATCGCGCTGGGCCGCGCTCACATCCCCCAGGTACAAACGAAACACGGCGTCCTTGGGGTGGTCTTTCAGCCAGCCGGCGGCAAACCGGTCGCGCTGGGCCGCGTTGCCTGCTGCGCCCAATGCGGCATGGGCTCTGCGCGCCAGATCGGGTGAATCCACCTGCTTCAGCCCGCTCTGGTAGGCATCAAAGGCCTTGTCCCATTGCTTCTGGCCGGCCGCGATCTCGCCTTCGAACAAATAGCCCACAACCTCTGCGGGCCGTTGCTGCTGCACCTTGCGGGCGATGTCGCGTGCGGCGGCGTAGTCCTTGGCGTCAACCGCCAGCGTGATCAAGCCGCGCTGCGCGTCCAACAGGTCGGGCTGGATCGCCAGTGCCTTGCGCAGGCTGGCCGCGGCTGAAGGCTTGTCTTTGGCGGCCAGATGTGCGCCCGCCAGACGCATCTGCGGCAGCGGGGATTGCGACTGGGACGGCAGCGCCGCCAATTTGTTGTAGCTGGCGATGGCCTGGTTGAAGTCGCCGGTGGCCTGCTGGGCGCGGCCCAGGGCGTCCAGCAGCTCAGGGCTGTTGGGCAGCGCGGCCAGCGCGTCCCGCGCCGCCGCCAGCGCCAGCGCGCCGTCCCGGTTGCGCAGATGAAAATCCACCAGCGCCAGGCGGGGCCGCTGGTCGGCAGGGTTGGCGGCCACCGCACGCTGGATCAGTGCGGTGACTTCGTCCTTGGTCGCGCCCGACTTTGCCCGCAACGTGGCCAGCGCCAGCAGCAACTGCACATTGTTGGGATGCTTCGCCAGCAAGGCATCGAAGCGCTGGCGCGCGGCCTGTGGCTTGTTCTCGGCCAGGTCGACCGCCGCCAAGCCATCGACGGCGGCAAAGTAGCCTGGCGTTATCGCCAGCGCGCGTTCGAAGCTGGCGCGCGCACCCACCAAATCGTTGCGGGCCAGCAAGAGCCGCCCGCGCAGATTGGCGGCCAGCGGCTGGTCAGGCTGCTTCTTCTCCAGCGCATCGATGGCTTTGAGCGCCGGCTCGAACGCTTGCCGCACGCTGTAGGTGCCGATCAAGGCCAGATCGGCCGTGGTGTCGGCACCCGACGCGGCGATGGCGCGCAACTCGGCCAGGGCCGCGTCACCACCGCCACCGCCGCCGCTGGCCAGATGGCTCAACGCCAGCGCGGTGCGGGCGCGTTGGTTGCCCGGGTCGAGCCGGGACGCCTGGGCCAGCAAGGCCTCGGCCTTCTTCATGTCGCCACTTTGGCGGTAGGCCTCGGCCGCCAGGGCCAGCGTGCCGCCATCGGTGGCATCAGCGCCGTCCAGCAAGGGCTGCAGTACGGCCACGGCCTTGGCGCTCTGCTTGGTGCGCAGGTAGGCAGTGGCCAGCAAGCGGCGCGCCAGCAACGACTGCGGCGCGCCTTTCAGCGCCAGTTCAAGATGGCTCTGGGCCTGGGCCGGCGCGTCCAGCGCCAGCTCGATGTCACCGGCCAGCAGCAGGTTGTCGGGGTCAGCGGGCGCCAGCACCAGCAACTGCTGCACCAGCGTCTGCGCCTGCTTGAAGTCTTTTTTGTTGTAGGCGATCAAGGTTTCAAGGTAGCGCACACGGGGGTGGTTGGGCGCCAGCGTCTTCAGTGGCCCGATTTGCTGCGCCGCCTCATCCCCTTGGCCCTGGCGCAGCAGCAGTGACACGATGTCGGTTTGCAAAGCGATATCGCCGGGCGTCAGCGCGGCCGCCTTGCGGTACGCCGCCAGCGCCGCCGCAGCCTGGCCTTTGCCGGTGGACAACAGCTCGGCCTTTAGCTTCCAGGCAGCGGCGTTGGCGGGCTCGCGGGCGATCAGGGTGTCGAGCCCGGCCATCGCCAGGTCAACATCGCCGCGCGCGGCCTGGGTGCGGGCCTGCAGCATCAACGCCAGGCTGTTGGCGGGGTCGGCGTCCAGCGCAGCCGCCAGCGCCGCTTGCGCCAGGTCGGGTTCACCCAGCAGAAAGTAGGCCGCCGCCAGCGTGGTCTTCAAGCTGGCCCGCGCCGCCGGCTGTGCCGGTTGCACATCCGCGTAGCGCGAAACCACCTGCTGGTATTTGCGCTGTGCCAGCAGGCTTTGCGCCAGGACGGGATCGACCCGCTCGGCGGGCTGTCCCAGCGCCAGGGCCCGGGACAACTCGGCCTCGCCGCCCGCCGCGTCACCACTGCGAACCAGGGCCTGGCCCAGCAGGTAGCGCGCTTCGGGCAGATCGGGGTTTTGCCGCAGCGCGTTTTTGGCCTCGATGACAACGGCGTTGAAATCGTTGGCCGCCAGCTTGACGCGGGCCGAAGCCAGCGAGGTTTCGGGCGTCGGATCACCGCAGGCCGCCAGCACCAGGGCAGCCGCCAACGTGGCCAGCAGCGCGCGCCAGGGGAAGTTCAAGCTCAGCAAGGTCATGGGGGGATTGTTCATCAGCGGGGCCATCGGTGGTACGGCGGCGCCTGCCACCGGCCAGCAGCGTGGGCTGTGCCGACGGCCTCTAACCCCACCCTGGCGTGATGTGGAAGCGGGCGCGGGCCTACTGCTTTGGCAGGGCGGGCGTGGCGGGCTGGGCGCGCAGTTCGGCGTCGGCCAACAGGCGCTGTACAAACTCTTCCAGCTCTCGTGGGCCGGTGGCGTCGTAGCGCACACACTTCTCGTAGCCCGGCAGGCTGAAACAGACGCTTGTGCTGCCCGCATCGGCCATCTTCAGCGCCTGCGTGCCGACCGTGCCGTCGTCTTTGAGAAACACCGACAACGGCGACCGCAACTGCGCGGGCATGTCGAAAAAGCGGATTCGGTACAAGCCGTTCAGCACGTTCAAATGGTCTTTGGCGGTATGGTCAAAAAGCCGTTTGCGCTCACCCGACTGCCATGTGGCCTGACCTTTGCCGGCCAGCACCAACTGGCCCGTCGGCTGGCCGTGGCCATGCTGGCGCTGCACGCGCACGGTGACGTCGTCAAGCCGGTAAGTCAGTGGTGGGCCGTCGGCCCCGGGCTTGCGCTCAGCCGCCATGGCCGCAGCGCCGGCAACACAAAAGCCGAGCACCAGCAGGGTTTTGCGCCATGGTTGACATCGGTCTGGCATCGGGCTTTTCCTAGCAAAAGAAAAACGGGGCGCCGCTGCCGGAGCCCCGCTGGCGTCAAAAAAACCGCTCGATCAGGCTTTGCGGCGGCGCACCCATGCGGCGCCACCCAGGGCCGCCAAAACCAGCGCGATGGAGCCGGGCTCGGGCACCGCGGTCACAGCCAGCCTGTAGCCAATCGAGGTCAGGATATTGACCTCGTCGGCGTTGTACACCCGCGCTTCCTGCGGGCCGGTGTCGCGATCAAACTTCATCATCGCCAGCACATTGGTGCCACTGCCGTCGAGGTGGCTGACGCTGCTGCCAGGGGCGTAGCTGGCAGGGGTGTACATCTTCACCGAACCCACCTCAGCGCTTTCGAAGCACACCGACGAGGTGATGGCCGGGGTGTACACCGCCAGGTTGGTCAGGCCGGTGCCGGCGTCGATCAGCGACGCACCCGAGCAGTTGGTCAGGAATTGGTCAAATTTGGACCAGTTGCCAGGCTCGCCCGTGCCGCCGCTTGCCACTGTGGTGCCGCGGCCAAAAGGGTCCTTGCCGTCCTGACCGATCAGACTGGCAAAACCCAGCGCGTGGCTGAACTCGTGGAACAGTGCGGCGTACAGGTCGAATGTGCCAGCACCAGGCGCAAACGGGCCCGCGACCGCCGGGGTGTCGGGATCGAGCTCCCAGCCGGCGCCCCAGTTGATATCGACCGACCCGTCGGTGCTGGCGCCGTTGAGGTCGGTTGCGCCATTCGAAATCACCTTGTTGCGCACCACCTCCGTGCCGCCAAAGCCCGGCGCGAAGGTGAGTTGGGAGCCGGCGGACGCCAAAGTGCCGCCCCCCGGGCCCAGCACATCATCCGTGCTGGTGGCTTGCAGCACGATGTTGGCGGTGTGGTCGAAGAAGCTGCCGAACATGGCCGAGAACCGCACGCCGGCGGTGTCCAGTGCGGCCTTGCGCGCAGCACCGGTGACTGCGTCATCGAAGCCGACACCCGCCGTGTTGGTGGAGTAGTCAAAGGTGAAGCTCAGCGCCGCATTCGCGGCTGAACCACACACCAGGCAGGCGGCAAGCACGCTGCCTTTGACGATGGCGCGTGCTGTGCGGTTGGCAGGCAAGCGGGCTTGGTGCGTTGATCGCATGAATGGACTCTCCAGGTTTGTTGGCTGCACGGGCGGCCAGGGCATTGTTTGAAATCTCTCCGTTGCGCAGATCACCCGGAGACCTGGAAGCGTCTGTAGCAGATTTCATACCAACGGTGGTCGCGTTCGTCGTGGCTGTTGGCCGTCACCGTTGCGACATCCACGCGCCTGCCACTGCTAGTCAAGACATTGATTTCATTGTATTTTTTGCCGTAGCGCACCTTGCACGGCGTCGGCACGGCCTCAATACCTTGGTGTCGACAATTTTGACATCCAATCTATTCAGGCAGGCGACACGCGGTTGGGCGAAGGCCACTTCGTATTTCTATCAAGCTGCATGGCCGCTTGCTGGCCGTGAGGCGATTGACCGCCTTGACACCGGCCGCGTCAGTCGGGCTGATCGAAAATCAGTCAACGCGTTGTTCAGGATGAAGCCGTTCGTCAATCGGGCCGTTCCCAGCAAAAGCAAAAATGGGGCTCCGCTGCCGGAGCCCCGCTGGTATCACGCAATCCGCTTGATCAGGCTTTGCGGCGGCGGGCGACTGCGACGCCACCCAGGGCCGCCAAGAGCAGCGCGATTGATCCGGGCTCGGGTACAGCAATTGCCAGCCGAGTGTAGCCAAGTGAGGTCATGATGTTCACCTCGTCGGTGTTGTACACGCGAGCCGTGCCGAGGTCGTACTTCATCAACGCTGTCTCGTTGCCGTCGACTTTGTCGAGATGGCTGACGCTGGTGCCCGGGGCGTAGACGGCCGGGGTGTACAACTTGACCGAGCCAGCCTCGGCGCTTTCGAAGCACACCGCTGAGGTGATTGCCGGGGTGTACAGCGCCAGGTTCGTCAGCCCGGTACCGGTGTCAATCAGCGACGTGCCGGCGCAGTTGGTCAGGTACTGGTCAAACTTGGCCCAGGTACCGAAGATGCCGGTGCCGCCGTCGGCTACAGAGGTGCCGTCGTCGAATGGGCTTGTGCCGTTCAAGTTGGTCTGGCTGAGAAACCCCAGCGCATGGGTGAACTCGTGATACACGGCCGTATAGAAATCGTTGAGCGGGTCAATCGCCGGTGCATCGGGGTCAAGCTCCCATCCAGCACCCCAGTTGACGCTGACCCCGCCGTCATTGGCGCCGCCGTTGATGTCGTTGGCGCCGTTCGAAACCAGCTTGTTGCGCACCACTTCACTGACGCCGAAGACCGTGTCCGGCTGATAGAAGATCGCGGTGCCGGCAGATGCGAGTCCGGGGCCACCCGGGTTAAACGTGCTGGTGGCCGTCAGCACGATGTTGGCATCGTTGCTGAAGAAGGTGCCGAACATGGCCGAGAAGCGCACGCCGGCGGTGTCCAGTGCGGCCCTGCGCGCAGCGCCGGAGACTGCGTCATCGAAGCCGACACCCGCCGTGTTGGTGGAGTAGTCAAAGGTGAAGCTCAGCGCCGCATTCGCGGCTGAACCACACACCAGGCTGGCGGCAAGCACGCTGCCTTTGACGATGGCGCGTGCTGTGCGATTGGCAGGCAAGCGGGCTTGGTGGGTTGATCGCATGAATGGACTCTCCAGGTTTGTTGGCTGCACGGGCGGCCAGGGCATTGTTTGAAATCTCTCCGCTGCGCAGATCACCCGGAGACCTGGAAGCGCCTGTAGCAGATTTCATACCAACGGTGGACGCGTTCGTCGTGGCCGTTGGCCGTCACCGCTGCGACATCCACGCGCCTGGCACTGCTAGTCAAGACATTGATTTCATTGTATTTTTTACCGTAGCAAGCCTTGCACGGCGTCGGCACGGCCTCAATACCTGGGTGTCGATTTTCTTGACATCCAACAGGGTCAGGGTGCCGACACTCGGCCGGGCGATGGCCACCTCGCGTCGGCGGCCGGGCTCGCACAGGGGCAGGGAGCGCCAGCCGCCCTTGGTCAGTACCGGCCAACCCGGGCTGCGCCGTCAATAACCGTCACCCAGCACCAAGCCCTCGCGCCGAGGGTCGGCACCGCCAGCCCAGGCCGGTTGGCCGTTGTCGCGGGTGATGCGCACGATGGTGCTGATGCCGCTGCTTTGCGCCGCGCCGGTCACGGTGTGGCCCAGTGCGCGCAGGCCGGTGATCAGCGCATCGTTGGCACCGCCGTTGCGCAGATCGATGTTGGGGTGCTCGCCGCCCACGTTGGTGGTGGCTGAGTTGGCGGCGCCAAAATCGACCATCGCGGTGGCCTGCTGGGCGTCCAGCCCCCAGTCGAGCACGCCGACCAGGGTCTTGGTCACGTACTGGATGATGGTGCTGCCGCCGGGTGAGCCGGTGCCCATCACAAAATCACCGCGTGAGCCGTCGGCCGCCATCTTGAACACCAGCGTGGGCGCCATCGAGCTGCGCGGCCGCTTGCCCGCCGTGAGGCGGTTGGCCACCTTGACGCCGGCCGCGTCGGTGGGGTTGATCGAAAAATCAGTCAGCTGGTTGTTCAGCATGAAGCCGTTGGTCATGTGCCATGAGCCAAAACCGCTTTCCACCGTGGTGGTCATCACCACCACATTGCCTTGCCGGTCAACGATGGTCATGTGGCTGGTGCCGGCCTCGGCCGGGCCGGCGCCCAGGCCCAGCGGCACGGCGCCCAGGTTGCCGGGTTGGGCCGTGCCCATGCTGCGTGAAAAACTGACCAGGTCGGCCCGGCTGCGCAGATAGCTCTTGTCCAGCATCGCCGCCCAGCTGCCGCCGGGCAGCGCCACAAAATCGGTGTCGGCAATGTATTTGTCGCGGTCGGCATAAGCCAGCCGGTTCGCCTCGCTCACCAAGTGCACGCCCATCACTGTGGGTTTGCCGCCGTTGCTGTCCAGCGCGGTGGGGGCCAGCGTGGCCAGTGAAAAATTCTCCAGCACGCCCAGGCTGCTGGCCACCGTGATGCCACCCGACGACGGCGGGCCCATGCCGCACACCCAGTAGGCGCGGTAGGTGGTGCACACCGGCTCGCGCTTTTTGGCCTGGTAGGCGGCCAGGTCGGCCAGCGTGGTCTTGCCCGGGGTGATGGCGGTGCTGCCGTCGGCCGCCAGCGTGGTGCCGATCTTGGCCACGATGGCCTGGGCCAGCGGGCCGGTGTACAGCGCGTCGGCGCCGCCGCTGGCCAGCGTGCCCAGGGTGGCGGCATAGGCGGGGATCTTCAACACCGTGCCCAGCCCCTTGGCCGTGCCGTCGGCATTCAGGTAGGTGGCACTGGCCTCGGCGTCGCGCAAGAAATTGGGCCGGGCACCGGCAATCGCGTCGGCCAGCCGGCCGCTGATCGCAAAGCCATCGGTGGCCAGTTGCATGCCCGGTTGCAGCAAATCCTTCCAGGCCAGCTTGCCGTGCTCGCTGTGCGCCAGGCCCAGCATGCGCACGGCGCCGGGGGTGCCGATCGAGCGGCCGCTGGCCCGCACATTGGGCAGCGGTGCGGTCTGGCCGGTGGCATCGTCGATCCAGCGCAGGTAGTTCTCGCTGGCTGCAGCCGGCGCGGTTTCGCGGCCGTCATACGACACCACCGCCTGGCGGGCGGCATCAAAGTGCAGCATGAAAGCCCCGCCGCCCAGGCCGCTGCTTTGCGGCTCTACCAGGCCCAGCACCATCTGTACCGCCACCGCTGCGTCCACGGCGCTGCCGCCGGCCTTGAGCACATCACAGCCGGCCTTGCTGGCCAGTGGATTGGCGGTGACCACCATGTAGCTCTTGGCATTGACGCCCACCTTGCCCAGCCTGAAGCCCGATGACGGCTCGGGCGCTGCCGGGTCACCGGGCAGGCCCGAGCCCACCACCACCGCACCGGCGGCGCTGCTGGTGGCGCAGGCGGTATCAGTCAGCTCACTGTCAGCGCCGCCACAACCGGCCAGCACCAGCGCCGCGCTGCACGCCAAGGCGCCAGCCGAAACCGCCTTGGTGAGCCACATCCGCGATGCCCGGCGCTGGATGGCCGAGAAAACCATGCCCGATGAATCCATGCCCGTCTCCTGTGTGGTTGCCGCTTGATGTTGGCGGATTGTTGGCGGATTGCCGGCCTGCGCCGGGCGCCGGCCGACGATACCTTGATGATCGACAATTGGTGATGATCGATGCTTCACTGCCGCCCACCCCCGCCGGCCCGCTGTTCAGCAGCCTGCCGCTGTCGCCCGCCACCCTGGCCAACCTGGCCACGCTGGGCTACACCACGATGACGCCGATCCAGGCCGCCAGCCTGCCGCTGGCGCTGGCCGGGCAGGATGTGATCGCCCAAGCCCAGACCGGCAGCGGCAAGACGGCGGCGTTTGCGCTGGCCCTGCTGACGCGCTTGCAAGTAAGAAACACCGACACCCAGGCCCTGGTGCTGTGCCCCACCCGTGAGCTGGCCGACCAGGTGACGCAAGAGATGCGCCGCCTGGCGCGCGCCGAGGACAACATCAAGGTGCTGACGCTGTGCGGCGGCGTGCCGATCCGCAACCAGTTGGACAGCCTGGCGCACGGCGCGCACATCGTCGTGGGCACGCCCGGGCGCATCGTCGATCACCTGGCGCGCGGCACGCTGGCGCTGGCCGGCCTGGCCACCCTGGTGCTGGACGAGGCCGACCGCATGCTCGACATGGGCTTTGCCGACGACATCACGGCAATCGCCGCGCAGTGCCCCAAAAACCGCCAGACGCTGCTGTTCTCGGCCACCTACCCCGAGGCCATCGCCCAGATCAGCCGCAAGTTCTTGCGCAACCCACGCGAAGTCAAGCTCAGCGCCCAGCCCACCCCGCAGCAGATCCGCCAGCGCTTTTATGAGGTGACCGAAGACCAGCGCCTGCCGGCGGTGGCCCGGCTGCTGAACCACTACCGGCCCGCCACCACGCTGGCGTTCTGCAATACCAAGGCGCGCTGCCGCGAGCTGGTGGCGGTGCTGCAAGCCCAGGGCATTGACGCGCTGGCGCTGCACGGTGATCTGGAGCAGCGTGAGCGCGACCAGGTGCTGGTGCAATTTGCCAACCGCAGCTGCCCGGTGCTGGTGGCCACCGACGTGGCCGCGCGCGG
>JANMKO010000056.1:0-3506 GCA_031372085.1 Betaproteobacteria bacterium | reverse complement strand
GTCATCGGCGGGATGACGGACAGCACCCGCACCGGGTTGATGGCCGGGCGGGGGATCGGGTCGCGCGTCGGGTCGCGCGTCGTTTCGCACGTCGGGTCGTGCGTCGGGTCGCGCGTCGGGTCGTGCATTGGTTCGTGCATCGGTTCGTTTTGCATCACAGCGGCGGATTGTCCGTGCTGGCCGGCCCGGCTGGGGCAGGGCGGCAGCGGCCCGGCGCCGGACAATCCGCCGGATGAAACACCCGATCCTGCTGGCGCTGGGCGCCGGCCTGCTGGTGCTGCTGCTGGCCTTGGGGCTGGTGCTTTTGCGGCTGTTTTCAGCCCCGCTGTCGCAGCCGGCCAGCGGCGCGGCCCTGCGCGCCGAACAGCGCTTGCCGTGGCAGGCGCAGGCCCGGGCCGACGGCAGCTTGCATGTGCTGGGCCTGGTGCTGGGCCAAGACCGCCTGGCCGACGCCCAGGCCCGCATCGGCGACGGCCTGCAAGTGGCGCTGGTGGCGCGGCTGGGTGAGGTGGGCCGGCTGGAGGCGCTGGCCGAGCCGTTTGCCGCCGGTTTTGTCAGCGGCCGGCTGGTGCTGGCGTTTGACGTGGCGCCCGCCACGCTGCAGCGTTGGCGGGCGCGGGCCACCGGCTCGGCGCCGATGGACGGTGGTGTGCGCCGTTTTGCGCTGCACGCCGCCGACCGCGACGAGGCGCAGCGCGCCGCGCTGGTGGGCCTGAGCTTTGTGCCCGCGCTGCGCCTGACCGAGGCCGATGTGCGGCAGCGTTTTGGCGCGCCGCTGGCCGAGGGGGCACTGGATGCGGCAGGTTTTGCGGGTGGGGCGGTTGGGGCAGGTGTGGCAGGTGTGGCAGGTGTGGCAGATGCGGCGGGAGTTGCGGGTGGGGCGAGTGAGGCGGGCAACGCCAGCGCCGAGACCGGCGCCAAGGTGCTGCTCTACCCCGCCATCGGGCTGGCAGCCAGCGTGGGCCCGGGCCGCCGGGGCGTGCTGCAGTTTGTGGCGCCGGCCGAGTTCGAGGCCCGGCTGCGCGCGCCGCTGGCGGGGCACGGCGCTGCGTCGGCAGCCGGTCTTGCACCGGCAGTGCCGCGCCCCGGTGCCGCATCTGGCCCCTCACCATCAACACAAAAACCCCGCGTCTGAGGCCCGCCCAGGCTGCCAGCCCCAACTTTGTGGCCTAATCCTGGGTTGACCTTTACAACGCACCGGAGCCATTTCATGGGCAACAAGATCATCACAGAAGCCGAACGCCGGGCCACCCCGCGCCCCGCCGCACCTGCTGGCGTGTGCTTCACGGCGCCCAAAGGCCAAAAAATCAGCCTGGAGCGCGGCTCGCACACCCGCAGCAAGAAAAACCCGGGCAAGCGCCCGCGCAAAGGCGGATGAACGGTGCGTGACCGGTGCGTGAACGGCGGTTGAGCCGTCGATGAATGGCGGCTGACCGGCGGCGGGTGGTTGGCTGACCGGTGGCTGATTGGTCGCCGACCGGTGGCTGATTGGTAGCTGACCGGCGGTTGACCGCCCGCTGCCGCGCGCCGCCCCACCCCGCATGTTGAGAATCACCGAGCTGCGCCTGCCGCTGGCCCACCCGCCTGAGGCACTGCGCACTGCGCTGCTGGCCCGGTTGGCGCTGGCCGACGCTGATTTGGCGGGGTTGCGCCTCGTCAAGCGCAGTTTTGATGCGCGCAAAAAATCAGCCGTGGTGCTGATCTACACGCTGGACGCCACACTGGCGGCCGGGGTGGACGAAGCCGGCCTGCTGGCCCGCCACGCCGCTGACAGCCACATCCGGCCCAGCCCCGACACCACCTACCGGCTGGTGGCGCACGCGCCGGCCGATTTTGCGGTCTTGCCCGACGCCCGGCCGCGTCCGGTGGTGATCGGCTTTGGGCCGTGCGGCATTTTTGCCGCGCTGGTGCTGGCCCAGATGGGCCTGCGCCCGATCGTGCTGGAGCGTGGCAAAGCGGTGCGTGAGCGCACCAAAGACACCTGGGCGCTGTGGCGCCAGGGCGTGCTGAGCCCGGAGTCGAATGTGCAGTTTGGCGAGGGCGGCGCCGGCACGTTTTCGGACGGCAAGCTGTGGAGCCAGATCAGCGACCCGCGCCACCTGACGCGCAAGGTGCTGGCCGAGTTCGTCAAGGCCGGCGCACCCGAAGAGATTTTGTTCGTGGCCAAGCCGCACATCGGCACCTTCCGGCTGGTGGGCGTGGTCGAGAAGATGCGCGCCGAGATCGAGGCGCTGGGCGGTGAGGTGCGCTTCGGCCAGCGGGTGGTCGATTTGCTGATTGAAAACTCGCCGGCCGGCCGGCAGGTCAGGGGCTTGACCCTGGCCAGCGGTGCGCAATTGCGCTGCGACCAGGTGCTGCTGGCGGTGGGCCACAGCGCGCGCGACACCTTCGAGATGCTGCATGCGCGCGGCGTCTTGATGCAAGCCAAGCCGTTTTCGATCGGCTTGCGCATCGAGCATCCACAAAGCCTGATCGACCGTGCGCGCTTTGGCCCCAGCGCCGGCCACCCGATGCTGGGCGCGGCCGATTACAAGCTGGTGCACCACGCCGGCAACGGCCGGTCGGTGTACAGCTTTTGCATGTGCCCGGGCGGCACGGTGGTGGCCGCCACGTCCGAGCCCGGCCGGGTGGTGACCAACGGCATGAGCCAGTACTCACGCAATGAGCGCAACGCCAACGCCGGCATTGTTGTGGGCCTGGCGCCGCAGGATTACCGGCAAGACCGGGGCGGCACGGGGCCGGTGTCACCGCTGGACGGCATCGCCTTCCAGCGCTTCTGGGAGTCTCGCGCTTACGCCCTGGGCGGTGAAACCTACCAGGCGCCGGGCCAGTTGGTCGGTGATTTTGTCGCCGGCCGCCACGGCAGCGCGCTGGCGCGGCAGTTTGGCAGCGTGCTGCCCTCCTACCAGCCGGGCGTGCACCTGACCGATCTGGCCGAGCCCGGGCGCAGCAGCCTGCCCGACGAGGCCATTGCCGCGATGCGCCAGGCTTTGCCGGCATTTGCGCGGCAGATTCCGGGGTTCGCGATGGCCGACGCGGTGCTCACCGGGGTGGAGACGCGCACCTCGTCGCCGCTGCGCATCCCGCGTGGCGCCGATTTTCAAAGCCTGAACCTGGCCGGCCTGTACCCAGCGGGCGAGGGCGCGGGCTATGCCGGCGGCATCATGTCGGCCGGGGTGGACGGCATCGAGGCCGCCGAGGCGCTGGGCTTGCGGGCGCTGGGCCTGACGGCTGACGGCCTGACGCCGCGATGAGAAACGGCGCCATCGGCGCCGTTTTCTCAAGCACCGGGGCTGTCAGCCCGGTTGACGGCGCCGCGCCGCCCAGCCCAGCAGCGCCAGGCCACCCAGCATCAGCGCCCAGGTTTGCGGCTCGGGCACGGCAACGGCCAGGGTCAGGTTGTTGAGGGCCGGGAACACCCCGAGCTCACCCGAGCCTTGGACAGCGCCCACCCACAACGTCAACGAGGTCAGGCCGCCGGTGGAGACAAAGCCGCGGAAGGTGGC
>JANMKO010000026.1:0-2639 GCA_031372085.1 Betaproteobacteria bacterium | reverse complement strand
GTCTTCATGTCGGCCGCGCCCCGGCCGTACAAAAAGCCGTCGCGGTGGCTGGGCACAAACGGGTCACTGGCCCAGGCCGCCAGCGGGCCGGTGGGCACCACATCGGTGTGGCCGGCCAGAACAACGCAGGGCCCGGGCCGGCGGCCCCGGTGCACCGCCCACAGGTTGGTGACGGGCGCGTGGTGGGGCCCGAACGCAAGGGTTTCACACACGAACCCCAACGGCGCCAGCCGGGCGATCACCAGCGCCTGGCAGCCGGCGTCGGCCGGCGTCACCGACGGCCGGGCGATCAGCGCTTCGAGCAGGCGCAGGGTGGCCAGCGGCGCGGCGCTCATGGCGTCAGCGGCGGGAAGTTGGCCTGGCGGCGATCCACAAAACCGTCGGGCACCACATCGACGGTGAAGTCAGTGAACATCGGCTGGTCGGATTCTTCGCGCTTCGGCCCGGCGCGCGACACCGGGGTGGTGTCGTTTTGCAGCCGCCACAACAGGTTGGTCACCGAGTCGGCATTGCCAAGGCCCTCATCGCGGCTGACCTTGCCACTGGTGATCAGGTTGGCGATGGCCTCTTCGAATGTCAGCGAGCCCTCGGCCAGTGATTTTTCCATCGCCTCTTGCACCGCGTGGAAGTCGCCTTTGGCGATCAGCTCGGCCACCAGGTTGCTGTTGAACAGCACCTCCACGGCGGGGATGCGGCCACCGGCCTCGGCGCGCAGCAGGCGCTGCGAGACGATGGCGCGCAGGCCGGCGGCCAGGTCGGCCAGCAGCACCGGGCGCGCCTCGGGGGCATAAAAGCTCAGGATGCGGCCCAGCGCGTGGTGGCTGTTGTTGGCATGCAGCGAGGCCAGCACCAGGTGGCCCGACAGTGAGTAGCTGAGCGCGGCCGTCATCGTCTCGCGGTCGCGGATCTCACCGATCAGGATGCAGTCGGGCGATTGGCGCAGCGCGTTGCGCAAGGCCACTTGCAGGGATTCAGTGTCGCGGCCGATCTCGCGCTGGTTGACGACGCACTTCTTGCTTTGAAACAAGAACTCGATCGGCTCTTCGATCGTCAGGATGTGGCCGGGCAGGGTGCGGTTGCGCAGCTCCAGCATGGCCGCCAGCGTGGTGCTTTTGCCCGAGCCGGTGGCGCCCACCATCAGGATCAGGCCGCGTTTCTCCAGCACCAGTTGGCCCAGCAGGGCCGGCACGTTCAGGCTGTCGAGTGCCGGGATGGTGTGCGGGATGTGGCGCACCACACCGGCCACCGTGCCGCGCTGCTTGAAGGCCGAGACGCGGAAGCTGCCCACGCCGTGGATGGCGATGGCCAGGTTCAGCTCACCGGTTTCTTCCAGCTCTTCCAGTTGCTGGGGCGACAGCACCTCGGCCAGCAACTGGCGCGGCTGCATCGGCGTGAGCACCTGATCAGACAACTGCAGCATCTGGCCGTGGATCTTGATCAGGATCGGCATGTTGGCCGACAGGAACACGTCCGAGGCCTGGCGCTCGGCCATCAGCCGCATCACTTTGTCCATGCGCCCGCTCATGCTTTACGGCCGCAACAGCTCATTGATGCTGGTCTTGGCGCGTGTGCCGGCATCCACCTTCTTGACGATCACTGCGCAGTACAGGTTGTACTTGCCGCCATCACGCGGCAGGCTGCCCGAGATCACCACCGACCCGGCGGGGATGCGGCCATAGCTGGTCTCGCCCGTCTCGCGGTCGTAGATCGGCGTGCTCTGGCCGAGGTACACGCCCATGCTGATGACCGAGTTCTCCTCGACGATCACGCCCTCGAACACCTCCGACCGCGCGCCGACAAAGCAGTTGTCCTCGATGATGGTGGGGTTTGCCTGCAGCGGCTCTAACACACCGCCGATGCCCACGCCGCCGCTCAAGTGCACGTTTTTGCCGATCTGCGCACAAGAGCCGACGGTGGCCCAGGTATCGACCATGGTGTTTTCATCGACATAGGCGCCGATGTTGACGTAGCTGGGCATCAGCACCACGCCTTTGGCCAGGTAGCTGCCGCGCCGGGCCACCGCCGGCGGCACCACCCGCACACCGGCGGCGCGCACGGCGGCCTCGTCGATGTGCGAGAACTTGGTGGCCACTTTGTCAAAAAACGTCAGGTCACCAGCGTGCATCAGCTGGTTGTCGTTCAGCCGGAAGCTCAGCAGCACCGCTTTCTTGATCCACTGGTTCACCGTCCACTGGCCCACGCCGTGGCGCTGGGCCACGCGCAGGCGGCCGGCGTTGAGCTCACCGATGACGTGGTCTACCGCCTCGCGGATTTTCGGGTCGGCGGTGGTGGGGCCGAGGCTGGCGCGGCCCTCCCAGGCCAGGTCAATCAGGTCTTGCAGGGCGGCAGTGGTGGTCATGGGGGTACCTGAAGGGCGTCAGCGAGGGGATGACCGGTGGGCACGGGTGAAATCAGCGATGCGGTGGGCGGCTTCCAGGCATTCGTCGGTGCCGGCCACCAGGGCCATGCGGATGCGGCCGTGGCCCGGGTTGCTGGCCGGCTGGCCGGGCACCGCAGCACGGGCCAGCAGGCTGCCGGGCAGCACCGTCACATTGTATTGAGCGAGCAACGCTTGCGCGAAGGCGATGTCGTCAGCGGGCGGCCCGTCGTCTTGGCCATTCACCGACGGCAGCCCCGCC
>JANMKO010000022.1:0-4323 GCA_031372085.1 Betaproteobacteria bacterium | reverse complement strand
GTCAAAGGCGGCTGGGCCGAGGTGCTGAACCAGTACCAGCGGCGCAGTGACCTGATCCCCAACATCGTGGCCACCGTCAAGGGCGAGGCCGGTTTTGAGCAAGACACCCTCACCAAGGTGATCCAGGCGCGCGCGGCGGCCACCAGCATCCAGGCCACACCCGAGCTGGTGAACAACCCCGAGGCTTTCAAGAAGTTTCAAGACGCCCAGGGCCAGTTGACGGGCGTGCTGAGCCGGCTGATGGTGGTCAGTGAGCAATACCCCAACCTGAAGGCCAACGCCGCCTTCCAGGATTTGCGGGTGCAGCTGGAGGGCACCGAGAACCGCATCACCGTGGCGCGCAACCGTTACATCAAGACGGTGCAGCAGTACAACGTGCTGACGCGCAGCTTTCCCACCAACTTGACGGCGATGATCTTCAGCTACCCCGTCAAGCCCAGCTTCACCGTGGCCAATGAGGCGGCGATCAGCACGCCGCCAGCGGTGAGCTTTGACAAGCCGGCCAGCAAGTGATGCGGAGCGCGGCTTGACCTGGCGGCACGCCTTGCGGCTGCACGTCCTGCGGCTGCCTGCCGTGCGGTGGCCCTGGCCGCGGCTGGCGCCGTGCTGTGCGCTGGTTTTGGCGTTGCTTTGCGGGGTGCTCGTCAACGCGGGCGCTCAAGCCCAGGACGTGCAAGCCGTGCCCGCGCTCAGCGCCCGGGTGGTGGATACGGCCGGGGTGCTCAATGCCGACCAGCGCGCCGCGCTGGAGCAAAAGCTGGCCGCCTTCGAGGCCCAGGCCGGGCCGCAGATCGTGCTGCTGCTGGTGGCCAGCACCCAGCCAGAAGACATCGCCAGCTATGCCCAGCGGGTGGGTGATGCCTGGAAGATCGGCCGCCGCACGGTGGGCGACGGCATCTTGTTGGTGGTGGCGCGCGATGACCGCAAAGTGCGCATCGAGGTGGCCAAGGCGCTGGAGGGCGCCGTGCCTGATCTCGCGGCGCGCCAGATCATCGACCGGCTGATCACGCCGGCCTTCAAGCGCGGTGATTACGCCGCCGGGCTGGGTGCCGGCGTGGACGGGCTGATCGCCCGGGTGCGCGGTGAAGGCCTGCCGGCACCCACGCCAGCCGCTGGCGCAGGCCGCAGCAACGGCGGCGGCGGCTTTGACTGGCAGACGCTGGCGATCTTCTTCTTCGTCGGCGTGCCGGTGGTGGGCGGTGTGCTGTCGGCGGTGATGGGCCGCAAGCTGGGCTCGGTGGTCACGGCCGGTGGCACCGGCGCGCTGGCTTGGGGTTTGAGCGCCAGCGCGGTGGTGGCGGGCATCGCCGGGGTCGTGGCGCTGCTGCTGGTGGGGGTGATGGGCGTGGGCTCATCGGCCGGCCGGGGCGGCCGGGGCGGGCTGGGCGGGGCGCTGGGTGGCCTGTCGGGGGTGATCCTGGGCGGTGGCGGCTTTGGCGGCGGCCGGTCGGGTGGGGGCGGTGGCGGTGGGTTCCGCTCGGGCGGCGGTGGTGATTTTGGCGGCGGTGGTGCGTCGGGGGGCTGGTGATGGGCCGCATGTCAAGGTTGCTGAAACACCGCTGGACGGACGAATCCGACCTGCGCCGCGCGCTGCCCGCCGACGCCCAGGCCCGCATCGAGGCCCGGGTGGCGGCCAGTGAGCGCGGGCACAGCGGTGAGATCCGCGTCAGCGTCGAGGCCGGCCTGCCGCTGTCGTACCTGTGGCAGGGTTTGACGGCCCGCCAGCGCGCCATCACGCTGTTTGGCAAGCTGCGGGTGTGGGACACCGAGCACAACAACGGCGTGCTGGTCTACCTGCTGCTGGCCGACCACGCCATCGAGATCGTGGCCGACCGGGGGCTGGATCGGCGTGTGCCTGCCGGGCAGTGGCCGGCCTTGATCGAGCCGATGCAGCAGGCGTTTCGCAGCGGCCGGTTTGAAGACGGCCTGAACCAGGCCATCACCACCCTCGACGCACTGCTGGTGCAGCACTTTGCGCTGGCGCCAGGCCAGACCAACCCCGACGAGCTGCCCAACCGGCTTGACTTGCGCTGACCCGGCGGGTGCTGGTGGCTGCTGGCGGGTGCTGGCGGGTGCTGGTGGTGAGGGCCGGCCCCGTCAAGCCACCGGCTGGCGCACCCTTCAAATCGGCTTGAAGCCCTTGCTGAACCGCTCTTTCAGCGGCGCATCACCCAGCGGCGGCAGCGCCAGCGGCTCGGGCAGCACGGTGGTGTCGGGCAGGTGGGCCAACAGGTGGCGGATCAGCGCCAGCCGGCCGCGCCGCTGGTCGTTGAAGTCAACCAGCGTCCACGGCGCGCCGGGCCGGTGCGTGGCCTTGAGCATCGCATCACGCGCCGCGCCGTACTCGGTGTACTTCTGCCGGGCCTGCAGGTCGATGGGCGACAGCTTCCAGCGCTTGAGCGGATCGTCCAGCCGCTCGGCAAAGCGCGCCTCCTGCTCAGCCTGGTCCACCGTCAGCCAGTATTTGCACAGCAGCACGCCGTCATCGGTGAGCATCTGCTCAAACACCGGCGTGGCTTGCAAGAAGGCCAGCGCCTCTGACTCGGTGCAATAGCCCATCACCCGCTCAACCCCGGCACGGTTGTACCAGCTGCGATCGAGCAGCAGCATTTCACCGGCCGCCGGCAAATACCGCACATAGCGCTGAAAGTACCACTGGGCCAATTCGCGCTCGCTGGGCTTGGGCAGTGCCACCACCCGGCATTGGCGCGGGTTTAGCGTGTCGGCAATGGCCGCGATCACACCACCCTTGCCAGCGGTGTCGCGCCCCTCAAACACCACCACCAGCCGCTTGCCGGTGTGTGCCAGCCAGCGCGCCACGTTGTTCAGCGCCAGCTCCAGCGGGGCCATCTGGTCCAGGTAGTCGGACTTGCTCAGGCGCTCGCCGTTCTTGGGCGTGCTCATGGGCGGCCGAATCTCTGCCTTGCGCAGATCAGCGCCCTTTTTTTTGTCCTTGCCCATGTCATTGGCTCCTGCGTCGGGATGGCCGTTTATAGCCGCTGACGGGCAGCCGCAAAAACGCCCGCTGATGAGCGGGCGTACCCGCAAAAACACCGGCTAAAAGAGCGGGCGTATCCGCAAAAACGCCCGCTAAAAGAGCGGGCGTATCAGGCGTGTGGCACCAGAGGCCACAGCGGCCGGCGTCAGCGCTTGCGCAGCTTGGCAATCGCCGCAATCTGCGCGGCCATCGTCGCAAACTCACCCTGGGCCTTGGCAAAGTCGATGTCGTTCTTGGCGTTTTTCATCGCCTCTGCGGCCAGCTTCTTGGCCTCAAGGGCCTTGGCTTCGTCCAGATCATGGCCGCGGATGGCCGTGTCGGCCAGCACGGTGACGGTACCGGGCTGCACCTCCAGAATGCCGCCGGCGACAAAGACAAACACCTCGTCGCCACCGTCGGCCGGCTGGATGCGCACCGCCCCGGGCTTGATGCGGGTGATCAGCGGCGTGTGGCGCGGCAGGATGCCCAGCTCACCGTTCTCACCGGGCAGAGCCACAAACTTGGCCTCGCCAGAGAAGATGTTTTCTTCGGCCGAGACAACATCGACGTGCAGGGTGGCCATATTCGGCGGTCCTTAATAGTGACGAGGGTGATTCAACCAGCGCGGCTTATTGAATCTTCTTCGCTTTCTCAAATGCCTCGTCAATCGTGCCGACCATGTAGAAAGCCTGCTCCGGCAGGTGATCGCACTCACCCGAGACAATCATCTTGAAGCCACGGATGGTTTCTTTCAGCGGCACAAATTTGCCCGGTGAGCCGGTAAACACCTCGGCCACATGGAACGGCTGGCTCAAGAAGCGCTGGATCTTGCGGGCCCGACTGACGGCCAGTTTGTCGTCCGGGCTCAACTCGTCCATGCCCAGGATGGCGATGATGTCGCGCAACTCTTTGTAGCGCTGCAGGGTTTGCTGCACCGCCCGGGTGGTGGTGTAGTGGTCTTCACCCACCACGTTCGGGTCCATCTGGCGGCTGGTGCTGTCCAGCGGATCGACCGCCGGGTAGATGCCGAGTGAGGCGATCTCACGCGACAGCGCGACGGTTGAATCGAGGTGGGCAAAAGTGGTGGCGGGCGACGGATCGGTGTAATCGTCGGCCGGCACATAAACCGCCTGGATCGAGGTGATCGAACCCACCTTGGTGGACGTGATGCGCTCTTGCAGCCGGCCCATTTCTTCGGCCAGCGTGGGCTGGTAGCCCACCGCCGACGGCATGCGGCCCAGCAGCGCCGACACCTCAGTGCCGGCCAGCGTGTAGCGGTAGATGTTGTCGACAAAGAACAGCACGTCCTTGCCTTCGTCGCGGAAGGACTCGGCGATGGTCAGCCC